>JANNBI010000429.1:0-3982 GCA_031385345.1 Paracoccaceae bacterium
AGACGTTGTAGCAATCTGCGATGGTCGCGGCATGTTTAGTTCATATTCATTTCATGTCTTTTCATGAGGTTGTGGCGTTTCAACTTTTCGCGGTTTTGTGCGCTGTTGGGAGGCATTGGGTGCCGACGGTCCGTGGATCTGCGCGACGAGGATGCGCTTGGAGGGACGACCAGTAGAGGGACGGCCAGAAGTGGATTGCTTAGAATACAGGCTGGGCTGGCCGGACGTCTTTGGGTGCAGATATCACTTTAGCGACCCGCTTCAGCGCATTTGCGATGAAGCGGCGATCCTTTCGACTTGTTTTGCCCCCGATCCTGCCCTGCTCGGTTTCGTGTTTTCCTTCTGGGTGGACCCCACCGAAACTCTTGCCGCGCAAAGACTTCGTTTCGTTGTCGCTTCATCCGCCAAGGCAGAGGCGCCGTGTCGGTTCCGGCTGCCGCCCGGACTGAGCCGCCTTAGGTTCCGGGCCAAGCCGCTACTTTGACCCCGCCCGTCAGCCCAGTCCCGCCACATGTCGCGCGGCGGCTTGTGAGGCGATGCGGCAAGCCCGTTCCAGCGCCTGCCCCCCGGCGATCTGCGCCGCCAAGGCCCCGATAAAGGCGTCTCCCGCGCCGTGGCTGCTGACGACCTGCACCTTTTCAGCTTTTAGCGTGAACTCCTGACACGCCGCGCCACAGCCGGCCAATCCGGCGGCCCCGGCGGTCACGATCACGCTTTGAAACCGCCCGGCCAACATCATCGCCGCGTCCTTGGCGCTGTCCAAAGATCCGACCTTCCCGGCCCCCATCATTTCGGCCTCGACCGCGTTGACAACCAAGATGTCGATCAGGGGCTGCAAATCGGGTGACAGGGGGCGGTAGGGGGCGGCGTTCAGGAGAGTGCGAAGGCCGCGCGCGCGGGCTTGGGAGGCGGCGGCAAGGTTCAGGTCTGCGGTCACCTCGTTCTGCAAGACCAGAACGCCAACCCTCTCCCACAGGGCGGGGTCGGTCAAAGCGTCGTGCGATATCAGAAGATTGGCGCCCGAGACGATGGTGGCGGCATAATCGCCCGCGCTGTCCTGCAAGGCCACGCTGATCCCTGATCCGGTGCCGGTCAGGACGGAAACGAAACGGTCATCGACCTGACCGGCGCGCAATGCCGCGCGCAGAAACCGGCCAAAGTCATCGTCGCCCACTGCGCCCAGCATCCGGCTGGTCGCCCCGGCCTTGGCCGCTGACACCGCCTGATTGCCGCCCTTGCCGCCGAATTTCGGATACCACCGCGTGCCGACCGCCGTTTCATCCCTTTGCGGCAGATGGTCGGTTTCGACCATGATGTCGTAGTGCAGGCTTCCTACGGTCAAGACGGTTGGCATCATATCCTCACTTTTGGACCTTTGCTGCGCAGCGGTCGCGAGTGTGCCGGGGTTCGCGGCTGCAAGCAATCGGCCTGATGCGGGAAAAAGTGGCCGGCTATTTGAACCCGCTCATCGCGATGCCTTGGATGAAATGGCGCTGCGCCAGAAAGAACAGCGCGATGATCGGCGCGACCGAGATCAGTGCGGCAGCCATCATCAGCGTCCATTGCCCGCCATATTGGGTTTGAAACAGCGCAAGCCCCACGGTCAGCGTGGTTTTCTCGGCGTCCGAAGGCAGATAGATCAGCGCCGAAAACAGATCGTTCCACGAGAACAAAAACGCGAAGATCGCAAAGGCGGCGAGGGCGGGTTTTGACAGGGGCAGGTAAATCATGAAGAAAATCCGGGCCAGCGAGGCACCGTCGATCCGCGCCGCCTCGGCCAGCTCGATCGGGATGGTCTGGAAATATTGCCGCATCAGAAAGGTGCCGAAAGCGCCGCCCAGAAAGGCCGGGGCGTATAGTGGCGCTTGGGTGCCGTACAGGCCCAGAAACTTGAATATGATGAATTGCGGGATGACCGTGACCTGTCCCGGCACCATCAGCGTGACCAGCAGCAGCACGAACAGGATGTTGCGGCCGGGAAAGCGGACCACGGCAAAGATGAAGGCCGCCATCGAACAGGTCAGCACCTGACCCGCCACCGAAATCGCGGCGATCTTGACCGAGTTCCAGATCATCAGGTGAAAGGGCATGATGTCGAACAGGGCGGGATAGTTTTGCAAGGTCGGATTTTTCGGGATCAGGGTCATGTCGAACTGCTCGACCACCGGTTTCACACTGGTGGCGATCATCCAGACGAAGGGCCCGATCATTGCCAGCGCCCCAAAGGTCAGCGCGGCAAAGGCGAACAGATCCAGCCACTTGTCGCGGGTCATGGCGTTTGCCCCCAGCGTTTTTGCAGCCAGAAATACACCGCCGTCAGCACAAAGATCATCGCGGTCAGCACCACGGCCTGCGCCGCCGCATCACCCATGCGAAAGAACCTGAACCCGCTGCGGTAGATGGAAAAGACCAGCGTCGGCATGGTGGAATTGCCGTTGCCTATCCGGGTCAGGATATAGATGTAGTCGAAGGCCTGAAAGGCGTTGATCGTGGTCAGCACGGTCTGAAAGAAGATCGAGGGCGCCAAGGCGGGCAGGGTGACGAACCGCAAGCGTTGCCACGCTGTGGCGCCGTCCAGCCGCGCCACCTCGTAATAATCTTTCGGGATGGCCTGCAATCCGGCCAGAAAGATGATCATGCCGCCGCCAATCGCGCCCCAGACATTGACGATGACGATGGAATAGAGCGCGACCTTCGGCCCCAGCCAAGACACCGGATCGCCCCCCAGCGCGGTGATAAAAGCGTTCAGCGCGCCATGATCTTCGGCATAGATCCAGGTCCACAGCAGGCCGACGGCAGTAGGGGAGGAGACGGTGGGCAGGAAATAGGCGGTGCGAAACAGGCCGATGCCGGGCAGATCGCGGTTCAGACCCATCGCAACCAGCAGGGACAAGGCGACGGTCAGCGGCACGTAAAGCCCGGAAAAGGCCAGCGTATTGACCAGCGATTTCATGAACAGCCGGTCGCCCGGCAGATCGACGTAGTTGCTGATCCCGGCAGGGGTGGCCGGGGTCAACAGATCCCAATCGGTAAAGCTGATACCGATGGTGGCAAAGATCGACCCGAAGGTGCCAAGCGCCAGCCCCAGCAGGCTGGGCGCCAGAAACGCCAGCACCCACCAGCGTTCGCTGCCCAAGGGTCGAAGTTGCCCCATTACTGGTTGCGCGCCAGGGCGTCGTCACCGCCTGCCACCGCCTCGGCCAAGGCGTCGGGCAGATCCATCTCTTCGGCCCAAGCCATGTGCAGCGCGTCGCCCACCGCCGCTGACCATTCCTCATAGCCTTTGAACACCGGCTTCAGATGGGCGTAGTCAAGCGCTTTGACGTAAAGCGAATGGTCGATCTTGGTGGCCTGATCCAGATAGGCCGGCGATTCAGCTACCGACTGTCGCACGGGGATCGCAAGGCCGATCTTGGCCAGTTCGGTTTGGCCCGCGTCGGAAAAGGCGTATTTTACAAACTCCCATGCCGCGTCGGGGTTCTGGCTGTCCTTGGCGATCACGAAGCCCGCCGAATTGACCCCGGTGGCGCGGCCTGCCGGACCGATGGGCATAGGGGCGATGTCCCATTTGAAGGCGGCGGCGGAATATTCCGGCACCGACCAATGGCCCGAAACCCCCATGGCCGACACGCCGGACAGGAACCCGTCCCAGCCATATTGCGCCAGTTGCTGTTCGGTCGGCATGGATTTGTCCACCAGCCACATATCGGCCAGCACCTGAAATCCGGCCAAAGCCTCGGCGCTGTCGATCAGGGTCTTGCCCGCTGCCAGATCGACGATTTCTCCGCCATGCGCCCAGACGAGCGAGCCCCAGAATGGCTCCAGATCATAGCCGCCATCCCAGAATCCCCATTGATCGGTGGTGCCGTCGCCGTCCTTGTCCAGCGTCAGTTTGGCGGCATTGGCGCGCAGATCGGCATAGGTCCAGGTGTCGTCAGGATAGGCCAGACCGGCGGCGTCGAACATATCCTTGTTGTAATAC
>JANNBI010000438.1:0-1951 GCA_031385345.1 Paracoccaceae bacterium
GGCGGTTCTGATCGACCTCCAACTGACCGGGGGCCAGAATCGCCCCAGAAATCGTGGTGCCGACCGACCAGACCCCGAACCCCAGCACCAGCACCGCCACGGTCAGCAATCCCCCGATGATCGACCCGCGCGCCGACAGGGCCGCAAGCCCCTTCACCTGTGGCTTTTTCCCATCCGCGCTCATGATACGCCCCCGGGTCCGCTGGACCGCACAATCTCGGTGTGGTTTTTCACCATTTCGCGCAGAACCGTGTCTCGCGGACCAAAGCCGCGCCGCGCCCCGTCTTCCATCACCAGCAACAGGTCGCATTCCTGTATCGCCGCCGGACGATGCGCCATGATCAGGATTGACCGACCCTTTTCCTTCATCGACCGGATCGCCAGGTTCAGCGCCATGGATCCGTCGTTATCAAGGTTCGAATTCGGCTCATCCAGCACCAGCAGCACCGGGTCGCCGTACAGCGCGCGGGCCAGACCGATGCGCTGCATCTGGCCGCCCGACAGCCGCCCGCCGATGGCCGATATCTTGGTGTCATAGCCGTCCGGCAGCCGCGTTATCATGTCATGCGCCGCCGCCAACTGCGCCGCCGCGATGATCTTGGCATCATCCCGTTCAGACGAGAGGCGCGAGATATTCTCGGCAATCGTGCCTTCAAACAGCGTGATCCGCTGCGGCAAATAGCCGATATAGCTGCCCAGCGTGTCCGGGTCATATTGGTCCAGCGTCGCCCCGTCCAGCCGCACATGGCCATTGTTGGGTCGCCAGGCCCCGATCAAGGCCCGCGCCAGCGACGATTTCCCCGCCCCCGACGGCCCTATCACGCCCAAAGCCTGCCCCGGTTCCAGCCGAAAGCTGACGTTTTTCAAAACCGGCAGGTTTTCGCCCGGCGGCACCACCGTCAGGTTCTGCACTTCCAGCAAGGCCTTGGGGCGCGGCAAGACGGTGCGCTCCGGCTCTGGCGGGATGCGGCTTAGCAATTCGGACAGACGCCGGCTGGCCTCTTGGGCGCGGGTCACGATGGCCCATTGCCCGATGGATTGTTCGATTGGGGCCAGCGCGCGGCCCAGCAGGATTGACCCCGCAATCATCGCCCCCGGGGTCAACTGCCCCTCCAGCACCAACAACGCGCCAAGCCCCAGCATGGCCGATTGCAGGAACAGCCGGAACGTCTTGGTCACCGCAGTGAAATTGCCCGACAGATCACTGGCCGCCAGCGTGGCGCCAAGCGCCGCTTGCCGCGCACCCTGCCAACGGCGAAACGCCGCCCCGACCATGCCCAGCGCCTGAATCGCCTCGGCCTCTTGCTTGATCTGGTCCGACATCAATTCGGCCCGCAAGGTGGTGCCATTGGCGCGGTTGATCGGGGCCTGCGTCATGCGCTGGTTCAGGATCGTCACCACCACCAGAACCGCGCCGCCTGCGATTGCCGCCCAGCCCAGCAGCGGATGAAACACGAAAATCGTGGCGAAAAACACCAGCGCCCAGGGAATGTCGAACATCGCCATCAGCACATTCGACGCCCACAGCCGCTGGATCGCCTCCAGGTCGCGCTGCGCTGCGGTGGCCAATGCGTCGCCCGGGACATAGCCCATCCGCTTTAGCGCGGCGGCAAAGACCCGCAGGTCAAGCGAGTCCTGCACCCGCGCCCCGATCCGCGCCATGACCCGCGCCCGCACGAAATCAAGAATGCCCATGATCACGAACAAGAACACCACCAGCAGCGACAGCGCCAACAGCGTCGCCTCTGACCGGCTGCCCAGAACCCGATCATAGACCTGCAACATGTAAAGCGGCCCGGTCAGCATCAGGATATTTATCGCAGCAGAAAACAAACCCACCTGAATAAAGGTCCGCTTCATCTCGCGCAGCGCCCGCCGGTAGGGATTATTCGTCTTGCTCAGGGTATTTTGCATCTTGGTCCTGTTTATCGCGAGTAAGGCTTGCGTGGCG
>JANNBI010000454.1:0-15098 GCA_031385345.1 Paracoccaceae bacterium
CCTCCAGCGCCATGCTGGCCCCCTGCGCCAGAAACGGCAGGGTCGGATGCACCGCGTCGCCAAGGATCACAGCACCACCTTGGGGCAAAGCGCGGCCCCAGGTTTCCGCGACCTTGTGGCGAAACAGCCCCCACAGCCCGACTTCGCCCACCTGATCCAACCAATGCCGCACTTTGGGATCGAAGGCTTCGAAGGCGCGGCGCAGATCGGTCGGATCATCGCGCAACGACCAGCTTTCCTGCGTCCATGTCGCGCGCTCCTCGACCGCGACGATGTTGCGCAGGGTGCCGCCGCGCAAGGGGTAACTGACCAGATGGCGACCGGGGCCCATGAAGACCTCGGCTTCATTTGGCGCGTCAGGATCACAAGGGATCAACGCCCGCCAAGCGACCTGCCCGGTGAAAAACGGCGTTTCGGGGCCGTTCAGCGCGGCGCGGGTCAGCGAATGCAGACCGTCGGCACCGATCAGAAGATCGGGCGTCACCTGCCCGCCGTCGGTGGTCAGGCGCGGGCGATCGCCCGACAGATCGACGCCCAGAACCTTGCGGTTCAACCCGATCTCTGCCCCTGCCGCCACAGCCGCCGCGCGAAGGGCCGCGATCAGATCGGCGCGGTGGGCAAAAAGATACTCCTGATCCGGGCGCAATTTCGCCAGATCCAGCCGCAGCACGCGGCGGCCATCGGCCCCGTTGCGCAGCGTCACAGCATCCGCGCGCGTCGCGGCAACCGAAATTCCCAAGGCCCGCAGCACCACCGCCCCATTGGGCGAGATTTGCAGGCCCGCCCCCACCTCTCGTATGGCGTCGGCCTGTTCCAGCACCTGCACGCGGAACCCGGCCTGCGCCAGGGCCGTGGCCACCGCCAGCCCCGCCACCCCTGCCCCCAGAACCGTGATCTGCATGGTCAGCGCCCCCCCCCGGATAAACAAAAGCCGGACCCGATTGGCCCGGCGTTCGCGTCAGTCCAGCCCGAAAACCGGCTTAATCGTCGCGGTGAACCTTTTCGCGGCGCTCGTGCCGTTCCTGGGCTTCCAGCGTCATGGTGGCGATCGGGCGCGCATCCAGCCGCTTCAGGCTGATCGGCTCACCCGAGACTTCGCAATACCCAAACTCACCATTTTCGATCCGGCGCAGGGCGGAATCGATCTTGGACACCAGCTTGCGTTGCCGGTCGCGGGTGCGCAGTTCCAGCGCACGGTCAGTCTCTTCAGAGGCGCGGTCAGCAAGATCAGGGACAGAGCGTGCGGATTCTTGCAGATTGTCAATGGTTTCCGCGGATTGATCCAGTAATTCCTGCTTCCAGATCAATAACTTGCGCCGGAAATATTCCAACTGACGATCATTCATAAAGGGTTCGTCCTCGGCCGGGCGGTAATCTTCCGGTAGGAACAATTCGGCTTTCATCACAAAGCTCTCCAATTTTCGGGCGGTCTGCGTCGCACAGTGGGCCCCGACGACGCATCCTCCTGTCTGGCCGGTGCATTAGCCCAAAGCGAAACCCTTGTCACTAGCGGTCACCACAAAATCGTGGGAGGACTGGGGCCCCGCCCCCGAAATAAGGGCCGCCCCGGAGAGTGTTCATGTCCTTTGCCTCAACTGACCGTTACATCGCCACCGACGACCTGCGCATCGCGGTCAATGCCGCGGTGACGCTGCAACGGCCCTTGCTGGTCAAGGGCGAACCCGGGACGGGAAAGACCGAACTGGCGCGGCAGGTGGCGGCGTCTTTGGGGATGGAGCTGATCGAATGGCATATCAAATCCACCACCAAGGCGGCGCAGGGCCTGTATGATTATGACGCGGTCAGCCGGCTGCGCGACAGCCAGTTGGGCGACGCGCGGGTGCATGACGTGGCCAATTACATCCGGCGCGGCAAGATGTGGCAGGCCTTTGACGCGCCCAAGCGGGTGGTTCTGCTGATCGACGAGGTGGACAAGGCCGACATCGAATTTCCCAACGACCTGTTGCAGGAACTCGACCGGATGGAGTTTCACGTCTACGAAACCGGCCAAACGGTCCGTGCGCGGCATCGCCCGGTGGTCATCATCACCTCGAACAACGAAAAAGACCTGCCCGACGCCTTTTTGCGCCGCTGCTTTTTCCACTTCATCCGCTTTCCCGATGCGCCGACCCTGGCCGCCATCGTGCGCCTGCATTTCCCCGGCATCAAAGAGGCGCTGCTGACCACCGCCCTGACCCAGTTCTTTGAAATCCGCGAGACGCCGGGGCTTAAAAAGCGGCCCTCGACCTCGGAAGTGCTGGACTGGCTGAAGCTGCTGTTGGCCGAGGATATGACGCCCGAGGATCTGCGCCGTGATACCAAATCGGCGCTGCCAAAGCTGTATGGGGCGCTGCTGAAAACCGAACAGGATGTGCAGCTGTTCGAAAAGCTGGCCTTTATGGCGCGGTCAGGGCGGTGATGAGCCGGGCGGATTAAGGCAGAGAATCAGCTGCAAAAGCCCGGCTTTTGCCACAATCTTGACACAAACCGCTCACGCTTCGTGAATAATTGAAATTTTATGAAACATTGCGTGATAAGTTCACCCAAATATGGCGGTCGTTTCGGGCCAGGGCGCTAGGACTAGTCAGCGCGGAAATCCGCAACTCCCCAGCATTGACATAAAGCCGCCCCGATACCGACACTAGGCCCGTGTCTTGTCACAGACAGTGATCCACCGCCCATTTGCGATCACGACACATCCGGTTCGGACTGACTTGCCGGTCAGGTCCGGGGACAGCGGGATCACCCCCAAAGTCCCGCCGGATGTGCGATTGGCCCGCCTTGCACGCGGGACCAAGATCGCAACGGGGCGGGGGATGCACTGTCTGAGGGACGGTTGTGCGTTTGCACATCGTTGGCAAGGCACGGGCGCCGGGGGGTGCTTTGGCTTTGGCAAGATGTGTGTGTGCCGCCGGACATCCCCTTGGGCTTTAGGGGAAGTGGGGTCGGGGGACCGCCCAAAGCATGAAGGCTGCCAGAAATGCGTTTTTTGTCTTTGTTTTCCGTGGCCTTGTTGGCCTCTTGTACAGCGCCTTCCGGCGATCAGGTGTCAAAAAGTTACCCCGAAGTGCAGCCCGGCGGCATCAGCCTGCCCGCGATGCAGGCCTTTGCACCGCAAAGCCAGATTGCCGTGACCCATTCCAATTCCGAACTGGCGCAGTTGTTCCTGCGGCTGGAGTTTCAGTTGGAAAGCGGTCGCGATCTGACCGCCATCTCACGTTTTGAAGGCCCGATCACCGTCGCCGTGACCGGCACGCCGCCCAATGGCGCCACGGCAGAGTTGAACCGCCTTTTGGCGCGATTTCAGGCCGAGGCGGGCTTGGATGTGCGCGCGACGAGCGCGGCGCAGACCGCGTCAATCACAGTGAATTTTGTCCCCGCCGCGCAGATGAAGCGGTTGGTGCCGACGGCGGCCTGTTTTGTCGTGCCGGGGGTCAGCTCATTGGCCGAATACCGCGACGCGCGCGGCACCGCTGCCGTGGACTGGGCCCATATCACCCAGCGCGCCCGTGTGGCGGTGTTCATCCCCGACAGCACCAGCCCGCAAGAGGTGCGCGACTGCCTGCACGAGGAACTGGCCCAAGCCATGGGACCGCTGAACGACCTGTACGAACTGGGCGATTCGGTGTTCAACGACGACAATTTCAACACCGTCCTGACCGATTTCGACATGCTGATGCTGCGGCTGCACTATGCGCCGGAATTGCAATCCGGCATGAACGAGGCGCAGGTCGCCAGCCTGCTGCCGGGACTGCTGGCGCGGGTCAACCCCCAAGGCGCGGCTGGAAATGGCCGTCTGGCCCCGCCGCCATCGCCCTTGGTGTGGAGCAATCTTGTCGCCCGCGCGATGGGTCTGGGCGGCACCAGTGGGCGGCGGGCGGCGGCGGATCAGATGATCAGCATGGCCATGGCGCAGGGCTGGACCGACACGCGGCTGGGGCTGGCTTATTTCCTGTCCGGGCGATTGGCGGCGCAGTCCGATCCTGCGCAAGCCGTGGCCTATTTTGACCGGGCAGCGCAGATCTACCGCGCCGTACCCGGCGGCGCGCTTCATGCCGCCCATGTCGATCTGCAACTGGCCGCGATCGCCCTGTCTGCGGGACAGAATGATCAGGCGATGGCCTTTGCCGACCGGGCAACCGGGGCGGTGACGGCGGGGCAAAATGCCGCCATGCTGACCACTTTGATGCTGATCAAGGCGCAGGCGTTGCAAGATCTGGGCCGCGACGCCGAAGCGCAGGCCTTGCGTCTCGACACCTTGGGATGGGCGCGCTATGGCTTTGGCTCTGATCAGGCGCTGCGGGCCAAGACGGCCGAAATCGCGGCCCTGGCAGCGCGCGGATAGCGGGGCGGATGGCCCCGGAATAAAGGGGCCGGACCGATGATTGTTGCCACCTATTATGTTGCCGGGGGCGCGTTGATGGGCGCGGTTCTGGGGGCTACCTTGGCCAAAAGGCGCGGCGGGCGCGGTGCGGATCTGCTGCATTACGCCGCCGTTCTGGCGATTGGCGGTGCCTTGATCGGGCTGTTCGTCTCGGTGTTTCTGGGGCGGGCGCTGGCGGGGTAAACCCTTGTTTCTGCCTTTCTTTCAATGCTTGCGCAGCCACGGCATCCCGGTGTCGCTGCGCGAACATCTGGCCTTTCTGGAAGGCGTGGCCGCCGGGCTGGTGACCTATGATCTGGACGGATTCTACCATCTGGCCCGTACGATTCTGGTCAAGGATGAACGCCATCTTGACCGCTTTGACCGCGCCTTTGCCGAGACGTTCAACGGCCTTGAAACCCTGTCAGACGCCGATGTTCTGAACGCAATGGATCTGCCCGCAGGCTGGCTGGAAAAGCTGCTGGACCGGCAAATGACCGAGGCTGAAAAGGCCGAAGTCCAGTCCCTTGGCGGGTTTCAGGCGCTGATGGACACCCTGCGCAAACGTCTAAACGACCAGAAAGACCGCCATCAAGGTGGCAACAAGTGGATCGGCACCGCCGGAACCTCGCCCTTTGGCGCCCATGGCTACAACCCCGAAGGCGTGCGCATCGGGCAGGACACCTCACGTCATCAACGTGCGGTCAAGGTCTGGGATCAGCGCGTCTTTCGCAATTTCGATGATCAGGTTGATCTTGGCACCCGCAACATCAAACTGGCGCTGCGCCGCCTGCGCCGCTGGGCGCGCGAAGGGGCCGCGGACGAATTGGACCTGCAAGGCACCATTGACGCCACCGCCCGCAACGGCTGGCTGGACGTCCAGACCCGGCCCGAACGGCGCAATGCAGTGAAGGTGCTGCTGTTTCTGGATGTCGGCGGGTCGATGGATGCCTATATCCGCGTCATGGACGAATTGTTCAGCGCCGCGCGCGCCGAATTCAAACATCTGCACCATTTCTATTTTCACAACTGCCTGTACGAGGGCCTGTGGCGCGACAATGACCGCCGCTGGAACGCCCAGGTGCCGACGATGGATGTCTTGCGGACCTATGGGTCTGATTACAAAGCAATCTTCGTCGGGGACGCCACGATGAGCCCCTACGAAATCACCCAGACCGGCGGCGCGAATGAGCATTGGAACCCCGAACCCGGCAAGGTCTGGCTGCAACGGGCTTGCGTTCAATGGCCAAATCATCTTTGGATCAACCCCACACCCGAGGCCTATTGGGGCCATACCGCGTCGATCCGTCTGATCCGCGACATCATCGGTGCGATGGTGCCGATGACACTGGACGGCATCAGCCGCGGCATAAAGGAGTTGCGATGATTTTGACGTTGAAGAATTTATGGCGGACCTCTCCGAAACTGCTGATGGCCTTCACCTTGGCCGCCACGCTGACGGTGTTTTTTCTGGGAAACATCGTGTTTCAGGCGGTCTATTGGGCGAACCACCGCGACATGGCGGTCGAGCCTTGGATGACGGTGGGCTATGTTGGCAAAAGCTGGGGGCTGCAACCGCACCGGATAGACGAAATCGCCGGCCTGCCGCAGCCCAAGGACCACCCTCTGACCCTGATCGAAATTGCCCAGCAACGTGGCATCCCCGTGGCCGATGTGGTGGCCCAGGTCGAGGCGGCCGTGGCGCAGTTGCAAGCCCAAGAGCTGGTTGACGGTGAAAAGAAATGACCGAATGGCTGTTGGCTTTGGTGCCGCAATACGGGCTGTGGCTGATTGCGGTGACGACCTTGTGTTCCTGTCTGGCCCTGCCCTTTCCGGCATCCATCATCATGCTGGCGGCAGGGGGGTTCGCGGCAGCGGGCGATCTGGTGTTGTGGCAGGTGGTGGTCGCGGCGGTCGGCGGCGCGGTGGCGGGCGACCAGATCGGATATTCCGCCGGGCGCTATGGCGGGGCGGGTCTGGTGGACCGGATCGCGGCCTCTCCGGCACGGGGCAAGGTGATTGAAAAGGCGCGCGGCGTGATGCAGACGCGCGGCGCAATTGCGGTTTTCCTGACGCGCTGGCTGTTCAGCCCGCTTGGGCCTTATGTCAATGTCATGTCCGGCGCGATGCGGCATTCCTGGGCGCAGTTCACCCTGTGGGGCATCGCCGGTGAGGCCGTGTGGTGCGGGCTTTACGTGATGATGGGCCGCAGTTTCGCCGGTAATTTAGAGGCGGCTTCGACCATGCTGACCTCGATCCTGGGGTTTGTGGCGGCGGGGACGGCGATGCTGGGTCTGGGCTACTGGCTGTTCACATTGGCGCGCAAAGACCGCGCGCTGCCGCAGTAAGGCTTGCCTTGCGCCGGAACGCCCCCATATCTGAACCATGATGCGCCTTCTTCCCGTGATCCTTGCCGTGGCCTATGCCCTTTTGATGCTGCGGTTTTCCGTCTGGCAGACCAAACGCACCCTCGACGCCAATTCGCGCCCTCTTGTGGACCCCGATCTTCAGGCCCTGACCGCCAAAATGGCGGCGGCGCTGGAGATCCCGGAAATCAAGGTTCACGTCTTTCAGATCGACGCGGTCAATGGTCTGGCCGCCCCCGATGGCCGGATTTTCCTGACCCAAGGGTTCCTCGCACGTAAAGCCGCAGGTGAGGTGACCGAAGAAGAACTTGCCGGGGTGATCGCGCATGAACTGGGCCATGTGGCGCTGGGGCATATGCGGCGGCGCATGGTGGATTTCACCGGGCAGAACGCGGTCTTTGTCATGCTGTCGGCGGTGCTGAACCGGATCTTGCCCTTTGTCGGCATCTGGGTGGCACGATTGATTTCAACCGCGCTGATGGCCCGCCTGTCGCGCCGGGACGAGTTTGAGGCTGACGCCTGGGCTTCCGCCCTGCTGATCAAATCCGGCATCGGCACCGGCCCGCAAAAATCGCTGTTCGCCAAGCTGGAGCGTTTGACCGGCGGCCCCAACGGCGCGCCCGCGTGGTTGTTAAGCCATCCCTACACCGCCGAACGCATCGCCGCGATTGAGGCAAACGAGGCGCGCTGGGTCGGCTAGCCCGCCAGCGCCTTGGCCAGCCGGTGCAACTGCACCCGTTTCATCAGCGTTTTCAGGGGCATCGGCTGGCCTGACAGGCGTTCCGCCGTGGCGCGCACGCTTTCCACCACCTGCGCGACCTTGTCCGGGTGGTGGCCATGCATCTCCCACAGGAACCCATCGGGATCGCGGCGGTCGATCTGCCATTCGGCAAGCAGGGGGCGGGGGAAATCCTTGGCGTTAAAGGTCAGTATGGCATCGGCATGGGACGAAATGGCGACGGCCAGCACATGGATGTCATTGGCGTCGGGCAGGGTCAGCTTGGCCTCGATCTCGGGCTGATCGCGCTGAAGGGCGCCCGGAAAGGCGGCCCGTGCCAAGGCCGCCTCGACCCCGGCGACGGCCTGCGCCTGCGGGCTGATCTTGGCGGTGGCCAGCACCCATTCGCGCAGGATCCGGTCGGACCAGACCGGCTGATACAGGCCCGCATGGGCCAGACCCAACAAAATCTCACGCAGAACAGTGGGATACAGAACGCAGGCATCCAAGACGACCCGCATCGCGCGCCCCTAGTCCAGCCGAAAGACGAGCGATTTCAGATAGCCGCTTTCGGCCAGTTGCGGCAGCATCGGGTGATCCGGCCCCGCGAACCCGGTGTGCAGCAGTTGCGACCGCCGCCCGCCCCGGCCCAGACCGCGTGCGCAGGCATTGCGGAAGGATGCCAGATCAACCGCATGGCTGCACGAACACAGCACGATATAACCGCCCGGCGCCACCAAAGGGGCTGCCAGCCGCGCGATACGTTCATAGGCGCGCAACCCCGCCTCCAGCGCCGGTTTGGCAGGGGCAAAGGCCGGCGGATCGCAGATCACCACCTCAAACTTCGCGCCCCCGGCCCCCAAAGCCTCGAGCACCTCAAAGGCATCGCCCTGACGGGTGGCGAAACGGTCCGCATGACCCGAGGCTTCGGCCCCCAAAGTGGCCAGCGCCAAAGCGGCCGCCGATCCATCGACCGCCAGCGCATGCACCGCACCACCAGCAAGCGCCGCCAGACCAAAGCCGCCGACATGGGCGAACATGTCCAACACGCGCGCGCCCTTGGACAGGGTGGCGGCGAAGGCATGGTTGGGGCGTTGGTCATAAAACAGGCCGGTTTTCTGCCCGCCCAAAACATCCGCCATATAAACCGCGCCGTTCATCGGCACAGGTACAGGGCCGGTGACAGCGCCGGTCAGAACCACAGTCTCTTCGGTCAACCCTTCCAGCGCGCGCGACCGACCGGTGGCATTCTTGACCACGGTCGTGACGCCTGCGACCTGCTGGATCGCGGCGGTCAGCGGACCGATCAGGGTTTCGGCCCATGCGGCATTGGGCTGCACCACGGCCAGATCGCCAAACCGGTCGATCACGATGCCTGGCAGGCCGTCCGCCTCGGCATGGACCCAGCGGTAAAACGGCGCATCGTACAGCCGCGCGCGCAGATCCAGCGCGCGGGTCAGCCGGGCGGCGAACCAGTCCTGATCAATCTGCGCCTCGGGGTCGCGGTCCAGCATCCGCGCGATGATCTTGGATTTGGTGTTGACGGTGACCAGACCCAAGGGGCGGCGGTCGCCATCCTCCAGCACGGCCAGCGCACCGGGAGCCAAGGACGCGGTGCGCCGGTCGGTCACCAGTTCATCGGCGTAGATCCATGGAAAGCCGTGGCGGATCGCCCGCGCTTCGGCTTTGGGTTTCAGCCGCACGACAGCGCGGCCACGGGTGGCACCATCGGGCGCCTCGGGAAGATCATCTATGGTCATTTCCCCCGCTTAACGGATCGGGCGCGCATGCGAAAGCCCCGGCGCGGGGCGGCGCCGGGGCTTTCTTGGCAATCAAGGACAGGGCTGGCGTGGTTTACAGCACCGGCTGGGCCGTCGCCAGCGCCAGCTCATAGCGCAGAACCTCGACCAGACGTTCGGTGATCACCACCTTTTCGGTGCGTCCGGCGTTGTCTTCGGCAATGGCGCGGACGCCACCTGCGGCGCGCACATCAGCCACCACCGCCCGCGGTCCGTCCAGAATGACGCCGGTGGCCGCATCGCGCAGGGTCAGGTCGAAATGCAGGGCATAATTGCCGCCGGTCATATAGCGCGCCTTTTCGGTCAGCGCGTGAAAGCGCGTCACCTCCAGCGACAAGATCACACCGCGCCCGGTCGTCAAACCTTGGGTGGCGCTGGTGGCGGCGGCCTCGAAGATCGCGGCCACCTGGGTGTGACGGTCGCCCATCGGGTCCCCGCGCCAGACGATATCGGCATTGGGCACCAGAACATTGGCTTCGCTGACCTTCAGGTCTTGCGGCACCGAAATCTCGATGCCCTGAATGGCAAGGGCAGTGGGGCTGGCCACCGCCAGAGTTGGCGCAAAGGTCGGATCACCCGCCGCCTCGGTTGACAGAAAGGTCGGTGTCACGTTCCGGCTGGACGGCACCGGCGTCGCACAGCCCGCCAGTCCCGACAAGATCATCATCGCCGCTGCTACAGATTTGATTGACATGGTCATGTCCCTTTCGTTTCTTGGGGTCAGTGCCTCGCCTGTTTGAGGGAGGTTCTCTGGCCCGATCTTTCCCTTTTTTCAGCAAATTAAGGCATCATTAAGCAAGTTTAGCGTCAAAGCTGGGCCATTCCGGGGGGTTTGACGGGGGGTGCGGCAGGGGTTGCGGCCCAAATCCGCCGCCCCGGCAAAAACCCGCGCCCCGGCGCGAAACAGCATTTGTTAGCGCTAACAAGATCTGCTAAAACCTTGCCCAAGCCCCATACAGGACGAACACCGTGACCCTGCACCCGAAGATAGAGCTTGTGACCGCCCGCATCCGCGACCGCTCGGCCAAAAGCCGCGGCGATTATCTGGCGCGGCTGGCGGCTGCGGTGGCCAAAGGCCCGGCGCGCGCCCATCTGTCCTGCGGCAATCAGGCCCATGCCTATGCCGCGATGGAAGGCGACAAGCCCGCCCTTGTTGCCGCCCGCGCGCCCAATATCGGCATCGTGACCGCCTATAATGACATGCTGTCGGCGCATCGCCCCTACGAATCCTACCCCGAGGTGATCCGCGACGCCGCCCGGCGCTACGGTGCCACGGCGCAGGTCGCGGGCGGGGTTCCGGCGATGTGCGACGGCGTGACCCAAGGCCAGACCGGGATGGAGATGTCGCTGTTTTCGCGCGATGTGATCGCGCTGGCCGCAGGCATCGCCCTGTCGCACAACACCTTTGATTCCGCGCTGTATCTGGGGGTCTGCGACAAGATCGTGCCCGGCCTGATCATGGCCGCCGCCGCCTTCGGCCATCTTCCGGCGGTCTTTGTGCCCGCTGGGCCCATGACCTCGGGCCTGCCCAATGATGCGAAAACCAAGGTGCGCAACGCCTTTGTCGAAGGCAAGGCCACCCGCGAAGATCTGATGGCGGCCGAGATGGCCAGCTATCACGGCCCTGGCACCTGCACCTTTTACGGCACCGCCAACACCAACCAGATGCTGATGGAGTTCATGGGCCTGCACCTGCCCGGCGCGTCCTTTGTGAACCCCGACACGCCCCTGCGCGCCGCCCTGACCAACGCCGCGGTTGAACGCGCCAGCGCCATCACCGCCCTTGGCAATGATTTCCGCCCGGCGGGCGAGATCCTGGACGAACGCGCCTATGTCAACGGCATGGTCGGACTGATGGCGACGGGCGGATCGACCAACCTGATCCTGCATCTGCCTGCGATGGCCCGCGCCTCGGGCGTGCTGATCGACCTGTCGGATTTCGACGATCTGTCGCAGGCGGTGCCGCTGATGGCAAAGGTCTATCCGAATGGTCTGGCCGATGTGAACCATTTCCACGCGGCGGGCGGGTTGGCCTTCATGATCGGGCAATTGCTGGATGCAGGGCTGTTGCACCCCGACGCCAAGACGGTGATCGGCACCGGTCTGGCCGAATACCGCCGCGAACCGCGCCTGACCGACGGCGCGCTGTCCTGGGCCGATGGCCCCGCCAGCAGCCTGAACGACAAGATCCTGCGCCCCGCCACGGATCCGTTCCAGACCACCGGCGGCCTGCGGCAATTGTCCGGAAATCTGGGGCGCGGCGTGATCAAGATCTCTGCCGTCGCCCCCGAACGCCAGTTGATCGAAGCCCCGGCGCGGATTTTCCATTCGCAGGACGCGGTCAAGGCCGCCTTCAAGGCCAATGAGTTTACCACCGACACCGTGGTCGTGGTGCGGTTTCAGGGACCGCGCGCCAATGGCATGCCGGAACTGCATTCGCTGACGCCCACGCTGTCGGTGTTGCAGGACCGCGGGCTGCGCGTGGCGCTGGTCACCGATGGCCGCATGTCGGGCGCCAGCGGCAAGGTGCCCGCCGCGATCCATGTCTCGCCCGAGGCGGCGCAAGGCGGCCCCCTTGCCCGGCTGCGCGACGGCGACATCATTCGCCTTGATGCCGTGGCCGGAACGCTGACCGTGCTGGCCGATGATTTCGACAGCCGCGACCCGGTCGTCGTCGATCTGTCCGGCAACGAGACTGGCATGGGCCGAGAGCTTTTCGCCGCCTTCCGCGCCGGGGTCGGCACCTCTGAAACCGGGGCGGCGCTGGTGATCTGACCACCCCTCGCCGCGCTTTGCCTCAACCTCCTGCGCTTTCACATCGCCCGCCGCCCTGCCCCGCCTCACCGCCACCTGCCCCACCGCCGCCTCGCTGCCACCTCCCCCGTCATCGCCTCGCTACCACCTGACTAACCGACTCTCTCTACTCACCTGCCCCCCCGGCCCGCCTCCTGCGCCTCCACCTCTCCCAAGTCATCTGCCGCCCCTGCCCCACCTCCCCCTACCGCCTTCAATGTGGCCCAAATATTCCCCGCCGGAGGCTCTTTGTCCCTACCCCCAAATCCGCCTATCAGGAGATCCCCATGACCCCCGCCCAGCAATCGATCAAAGCGCTTGAGATTTGCCGTCTGGCCCCGGTGGTACCGGTGCTGGTGATCGACGATTTGGCCCATGCCGCCCCTCTGGCGCGCGCGCTGGTGGCGGGTGGTTTGCCGGCGCTGGAGGTGACCCTGCGCACCGCCTGCGCGCTGGACGCGATCCGCGCCATGTCGCAGGTGCCGGGCGGTGTCGTGGGCGCGGGCACGCTGCTGACCCCGGCGGATGTCAAGGCGGCCAAGGCGGCGGGGGCGATGTTCGGCGTCTCGCCGGGGGCGACCGACCGCATCATCGCGGCCTGCGAGGACGAGGGCCTGCCCCTGTTGCCGGGCGCCGCCACGGCCTCGGAAATCATGGCTCTGCTGGAGCGCGGCTTTACCGTGCAAAAGTTCTTCCCTGCCGAACAGGCGGGCGGCGCGGCCTATCTGAAATCCATCGGCTCACCCATTCCGCAGGTCCGCTTCTGCCCCACCGGTGGCATCAGCCTGAAGATCGCGCCGGACTATCTGGCGCTGAAAAACATCCTTTGCGTCGGCGGATCCTGGGTTGCCCCCAAAGAGGCCATGGCGCGCGGCGACTGGGCCGAGGTCACAAGGCTGGCGGCCGAGGCGGCAGGTTTGGCGCGCAACTGACGACGCGAACCCGGACAAGTCGCGGTTTCCGGGCTCAAAACCATAGCCTTGACCGATCCATGCCGCCGCGCCCGACCCCATGGGCCGGGGCTTGACGCCCCAAAGACAGCGGCGCAAACTGCCGCCATAGCCGGAGGATCCCCATGTCAGCGCCCGAAATTTCCACCTGTTTCTGGTTCGACGATCAGGCCCTGCAAGCGGCAGAACTGTACACCAGCCTGTTTGACGACGCCCAGATCACCGAGGTGTTCCACAAGAACGGCGACCCCGCGCAGGGGGCCTTTACCGTGGCCTTCACCCTGATGGGGCAGCGCTATTGGGGGTTGAACGGCGGGCCGTATTACAAGGCGACGCCTGCCGCCTCGATCACCGTTTACGTCGACACGCAGGACGAGGTTGACCGGCTGTGGTCGGCCCTTCTGGCCAATGGCGGCGTCGAAAGCCGCTGCGGCTGGCTGACGGACCGGTTCGGGATTTCCTGGCAGATCATCCCGCGCGCCCTGACACGGCTGCTGAAAACCGATGCAACCGGGCGGGTGTTGCAGGCGATGATGGGCATGATCAAACTGGACATCGCGGCACTGGAGGCAGCGGCGCAGTAACAGGCGGGGCGCTGCCCCAAGCGGGCCATGGCCCGCTTTCCCCGGGAATATTTGGATCAAAGTGAACGGGGCGAGGGGGGGCCCGCAGAGTACACTCGCAGGAGACTTCAGGCGGTCGAATGCCGCCCCATGCGCCCGCCGCGGCGCTGTGGGTTGGCGGGGGCGGTCAGCGCCTCGGTCAGCAACTTGGTCATCGGGTGGTCGGGGTTGGCGGGGCCGTAATGCGCGATCAGGGCGCGCAACGCCTCGGGCAGTTCGGCCCCTGCGGTCAGGCACAAGGCCCAGTCGATGAAGATGGATTTGCATTCGGCTTCGCTGATGCCCTCGATGGCATAGCTTTCGCGCACAAGGCCCTTCCAGTCGGCTATGGTCAGGTCCATGTGATGTCTTCCCTTTTCGATGACGCCGGTTCAGGCGGTTCTTATCCGTGCAGGCAGGCGGCAATCGCCTGATTGGCGGCCTGCGCGCCCTTGGCCAGCTTGTCGGCCAGATCGCCGGGCAAGGCCAGCCCCACCTCGCGCAGGATGAAGGCGCGCCCACCTTCGCCAAGCGCGTCCAGATCCAGCGGTTTGTCCGACAACAGCCGCGCCGCCGATTGCAGCCGCCAACACAGCCTGTAGCTGTCCAAAAGCGCTGTCTGATCTGATTGCGACGCCTGGGCGCGCTTCGCGCCTTCAGCAATCTGGCGTTCGACCTGCCGGGCCGGGCTGGCGGACAGAAGCGCCAGCATCTGGCCGCAAAGTTCGATATCCATCAGCTTGCCGGGGCCGAATTTCGCCTCCCAAGCGCCTTCGCCGGGTTTGGCGGCTTGCAGGCGGGCGCGCATTTCGGACGTGTCGGCGAGGATCTTGCCGGGGTCTTGCGCCTTTTCCGCCAGAATGTCGCGGCGAAAGCCTTCGACCTCGGCGGCAAGGCCGGGCTCTCCGGTCATGACGCGGGCACGGGTCAGGGCCAGATGTTCCCAGGTCCAGGCCTCCACCCGCTGATAATGCCGGAAACTGTCCAGCGAGGTCGCTACCGCCCCTTGCCGACCTGAGGGGCGCAGACGCACATCCACCTCATAAAGCCGCCCCTCGGCGGTCTGGGCGGACAAAGCGGTGACCATGGCCTGGGTCAGGCGGGCGTAATAGGTGCGGGCGGGCAGCGCGCGCGGCCCGGTCGAGGCGTCGACCCCTTGGGCGTCATAGATCAGGATCAGGTCCAGATCGGATTGCGCGTTCAGCCGTCCCGCCCCAAGCGAGCCCATCGCCAGCAGCACCGCGCCGCGACCGGGGGCCGTGCCATGTTTGGCGGCAAATTCGGCGCAGACCACCGGCCACAGCGCGCAGATCACCGCCTCGGCCAGATCGGCGTAATGTTTGGCGGCCTCAAACCCGTCGATCAGCCCGCGCAAGTGATGCACGCCGATGCGAAAATGGCGTTCCTTCATCCAGCGCCGCGCAAGATCCAGCCGGCGCTCGTAATCGGCGGCAAGGTCCAGCGCGCGGGCAAGATCCGCCGTCAGCGCCGCGCCACCCGGCCAGGG
>JANNBI010000500.1:0-10379 GCA_031385345.1 Paracoccaceae bacterium
GCGCCCATTGAATAGCTGATTGGCAAAACTCCTGCCCAGACGGGCCATGCCTTGTCCGCCTCGGCATCGGTGCTGCCGGGGGCATGGGTGGCGATTTTAACCGAGGCTTCGGTCAGGGGAAGGGATAACAGCCCGGTCGCCTTGACCTCTTGATCGGTAATTGGACGCAGGTGGGGCCAGCGGCCGGGGAACAGGCTGTCGATCATCGCCTTGAAATGGTGGGTCTTTTCTTCGGGGTCCAGCACCGGTTCCGCCCGGCCAAACACCATGACAGACCGGTGATTGACCGAATGTTCAAAGCCCGACCGCGCCAGAACCATCCCATCGGTCAGGGTCACGGTGATGCAGACCTGCGCGCCTTTGCCGGCCTTCAGACTGCGCGAGGCAGAGGAGCCGTGCCAGTAAATCCGGTCCCCCTGCCGCCATTGCAGAGTCGGAATGACCACCGGCGCGCCCTTCATCACATAGCCGACATGGGCCAAGGGCATCGCGTCCAGAATCGCGTGGATCGTCGGCAGGTCATAGGCGGCCTTTTCGGCCATGCGGCGCAGGCGGGTCCGGTCGGTGGGGGCTGGCATCAGGTCAGGTCAGGCGGCCAAGGGCGCGCTGGCGCAGGCTGTACCAGGTCAACAGCAGCAGGATGACCACGATGGCGGCGGTGAACAGTTTGGCCGAATTGCCCGCCAGCATGGCCAGATTCGTATCCGCCACGACATAGGTATAGACCGAATTCACCGCCAACCCGATGAGCGAGGCCACAAAGGCCGTCACCGCATGGCGCGAGCGCAGCAGGATCAGGACCGACCCGAGGATCGATCCCCAGACGCCAAAGCCCCATCCGGCCGAGGCCCAGATCGGCATTCCGTCCAGATAGGCCAAAAATTCGGTGCGAAAATCAGCGGGGATCATCTCGACATAGGACGGGTTCTGGGTGCGGGCCATGACATAATCAAAAGCCCCGCCCGCGTTCCATAGCAACGAGCCAAGTCCGACAACCCAGATATGCCACGGTGATTTCATGCAATCCTCCTGCGTTTGGGGCAGATTGGGGTGGCGCGTTGCGCAGGTCAAGCGCCGATGGGATCAGCGAAAGGCCGGGCCATGCGCCCAAAGCGTCAGCGACCAGCGCGTGCCAGAGGTGACGGGGGTGACGCGGTGCAGCATGAAGGCGGGAAACAGCGTCGCCAGACCGCGCGCGCGCGGCGCGGTGGTGATGGTGCTGTCGCTGCGCAGTTCCAGCGCGCCGCCCTCATACTCCGCCGGATCGGAGAGTTGGACGACGATGGTCAGCTTGCGTTTGGCGGCCCATTGACCCGCGCCGATGTCAGAATGCCAATCGAAATGCCCCTGCCGTTCGTCTCCATAGCGCGCGACCTGCGCACTTTCGCCAAACTCGGTCAGATCAAAGCCGAAATCGTCGCGGTTGGCGCGCGAGACATGGGTGATCATCTGATCCATCACCCATGACGCCTGCGGCAGATCATCCAGCCAAGCGATGTCGGCGCGGCGGATCTGATGCGCGGTCGTGCCTTTGACCAAGGCGGCGTCTTTCAGCGGCGCGGCCTGCACCAGCGTGATCAGGTGGTCGATCTGGGTGTCGGTCAGGGCTTGGGGCAGGAAGATCGGGGTCAGGGGCATGGCGGGGTGGGAAGGGCGCGGCCCTTCCCTTTCCTTTCAGGGGTCAGGGAGAGGGGGTCATGGCAGAATGGTCGTGGTCCATCGCCGCCTCGGGCAGGCGAGCGTTGTCGATCACGGCGTCGAAGGTCAAGGGTGAGGCATGGTCAAAGGTCAGGGTGACGGTGATCGTGTCGCCATCTTTCAGCGCCTTGGTCAGCCCCATCAGCATGATGTGATCGCCGCCACGGGCAAAAACATGCTCCTCCCAGGCGGGCATGATGACGCCGCCATCGATCGGGATCATCTGCATCATGCCGTCGGCGGATTCCAGACTGGTGTGCAGACCGGTCATTTCGGCCAGATCGGTGCTGACGCCGGTCAGACGGATGTCATTTTCGCTGTGGTTGTGCAGGGTGAAATAGACCGCCCCCGAAGCGCCGATCCCGCCCACGACACGGGCATAGGGATCATGGATCATCATCCCTTCGGGGTTTTCCTGAGCGAGGGCGGCAGGGGACGACAGGTGAAGGGCCAGCAGGGCGGCAAAGGCGGCGCGGGGCAGAAGCATGGGATAAATCCTTGATTTGAAGGGGGAAAAGGAACCGTTCAGATCAAGGCAGGCGGCGCGCGGGCTTGGGCGGGGACAAGCGCAAGCGGTAACATAGACGGGGGTTGGACAGACCGGGCAAGGATACGGAGGCCGGTTTGCGGCACAAGGGGTGGCTCGGACGCGGTTAGCAGCGCCAGCCCGGCATGCAGCAGGCAGTCGGGGCAGACCGGGCGGGGCGCGGGCGCAGGCGCACCGGGCATATCGACAAGCACCGGGGTGTCGCTGCCGCACAGGGTGACCAGCATGGTCCCCCCCGTGGTCGCGGTCCCATGCCCCATCGCGGCCAGACTGACCGAGGACAGGGCCAGAACCATCGCCATCAGCAGCGCGACAAGTGTGGGCAAGCGGGTCATCAGTTTTCGTTAGCCCAGATCGCGCGCCAGCGAAAGGCGGCGATGCGCCGCGCACAAGCAAAAGACCCCGTTTGGCGATGCAAACGAGGTCCGGAATGTGCCGTCACGAAAGATCAGGACGCGGCCTGAACCTTGGCGATCTCTTTTTTGATTTTCTGAGCGTTGATCGACAGCTCTTCATCCTTGGCCTTGGCCAGATAGGCATCAAGCCCACCGCGATGATCGACCGAGCGGATGCCGGCAGCCGATACGCGCAGGCTGAACGAGCGGCCCAGCACGTCGGAAATCATCGTGACCTCGTTCAGGTTCGGAAGGAACCGACGACGGGATTTGTTGTTGGCATGGCTGACCGTGTTGCCAGACATCGGGCCCTTGCCCGTCAGTTCGCAGACGCGCGACATGATCGTGTTCCTTCGTTTCAACAGGGAAGGCGCTGGGAATCCCCGACGCGTTCGAATTCGATTTGGGGCGTTTACGGTCTAACGCCGCGAAGGTCAAGCGGATAGGCCGGATTTGCCGCGCGATTTCGGGGGCAAAACGGCGGGCTATCACGGTGCTTTGGTGGCCCGGTGCCGCGCGCGTACCTTAGCCCCGACCCATCAGAGAAAGCATCCGGGCGGCGGCAACCTCGGGCGTCAGATCACCGGCGGCGACCTGCGCGCCAAGGGTTTGCAGGATGCCGCGAACCGGCTCTTGGGTCAGCGCCGACAACAGGCCACGCCGCACCTCTTCGGTGAACCAGTGCTGGGCTTGTGCTGCACGGCGCGCGGCCCAATGGCCCTGATCGCGCCGCCATTGGGCCAGCGTCTGCATATCCTGCCAAGCCTCTGCCAGACCCTGCGATTCCAGCGCCGAGACAGTTGTCGCCTTGGGAAAGCCTTCGGGGTCTTGCGGGCGGCGGCGCAACAGGCGCAAGGCGCCGGCGTAATCGGCGCAGGTGCGCAGGGCGGCGGGTTTCAGATCGCCGTCCGATTTGTTCACCAGAATCAGGTCGGCCATTTCCATGATGCCGCGCTTGACGCCTTGCAATTCATCGCCGCCCGCCGGGGCCAGCAGCAGGATGAACAGATCGCAAAGTTCGGCCACCATGGTTTCGGACTGGCCGACGCCGACGGTTTCAACCAGCACCACGTCAAAACCTGATGCCTCACACAAGGCCACCGCTTCGCGGGTCCGGCGCGCCACGCCGCCAAGCTGAGTCTGCGACGGCGAGGGGCGGATGAAGGCAAGGGGATCGCGGCTAAGCCGGTCCATGCGGGTCTTGTCGCCAAGGATCGACCCGCCGGACCGGGCGGAGGACGGATCCACCGCCAGCACCGCGACGCGCAGGCCAAGGCCGGTCAGCATCAGGCCAAACGCCTCAATAAACGTCGATTTGCCGACACCTGGGGTGCCGGACAGGCCGATGCGCAGGGCCTGCCGCGCCGTTCCAAGCGCGCCCAGCAGTGCCAGCGCCTGCGCCCGGTGATCGGGCCGCGCGCTTTCGACCAGCGTGATGGCGCGGGCCAGCGCCCGGCGGTCGCCGGCGGCGATCAGGGTGGCGGTGGCGGTAATGTTCGGGGCGTCTTTCATCCTACCTTTGTGGCAAGTCTTGCGGGCCTTGGGAAGGGGGGCGGGGTGGCGGCCGGACGCAAGCCCACTGGTCAAACCCGGCGCGGATGGGCATGACAGGAGGATGACTGACCTGCCGATCCATGACGCCCTGCCCGCCCTGCGCGCCGCGATTGCCGCGCGCGGGCTGGCGGTTTTGCAAGCACCGCCCGGCGCGGGCAAAACAACGGTGGTGCCCTTGGACCTGCTGGCAAGCGGGTTGATCACCGGCCGCATCATCATGCTGGAGCCGCGACGCCTTGCCGCGCGGGCAGCGGCAGAGCGGATGGCTGAAACCCTGGGCCAAGAGGTCGGGGAAACGGTCGGCTACCGGATCCGGGGCGAAGCCAAGGTGTCGCGCGCCACAAGGATCGAGGTGGTGACCGAGGGTATTCTGACCCGGATGATCCAGACCGATCCGGACCTGCCCGGTGTCGGCGCCTTGATCTTTGACGAATTTCATGAACGCAGTCTGAACGCCGATCTGGGGCTGGCGCTGGCGCTGGAAATTCGCGGCGCGCTGCGGCCCGATCTGGTGCTGATCGTGATGTCGGCAACGCTGGACGCCGCCCCGGTTGCCGCCCTGATGGGCGATGCGCCGATGGTCACCTCTGCCGGGCGGATGTATCCGGTGGAAAGCCGTTGGCTGCCGCGCCCACTGGACTCCAGCCTGCGGTTTGAGGCGGCTTTGGCGGGGCTGATCGTGCAGGCCACCGAAGAAACGTCCGAGGGCGGGGTGCTGGTCTTTCTACCCGGCGAGGGCGAAATACGCCGGGTAGAGGCGATGTTGTCCGGGCGGCTGGGCGATGGATTTGACCTGCGACCGCTGTTTGGGGCGATGACCTTTGCCGCCCAGCGCGCCGCCTTGGCCCCGGCGACGACAGGCAAACGCAAGCTGGTTCTGGCCACCGCCATCGCAGAAACCTCACTGACGCTGCCCGATATCCGGGTGGTGATCGACGGCGGCAAGGCGCGGCGGGCGCGGTTCGATCCCAGTTCCGGCATGTCGCGGCTGGTGACCGAGCGGGTGACAAAGGCCGAGGCGGAACAGCGGCGCGGACGGGCGGGGCGCGTGGCGGCGGGCCTGTGCTACCGCATGTGGTCAAAGGGCGAGGAAGGCGGGCTGGCGGCCTTCCCCCCCGCCGAGATCGAGGCGGCGGATCTGACCGGCTTAGCGCTGGAACTGGCGCTATGGGGCGGCGGCGATCTGCCGTTTCTGACACCGCCGCCGCCCGGTCAGATGGCCGAGGCGCAGGCGCTGCTGGCGCGGTTGGGGGCCTTGGACGGGTGCCGCATCACGCCGCATGGCCGGCGTCTGGCGGCCCTGCCGCTGCATCCGCGTCTGGCGCATATGCTGGCATTGGCCGGGCCTGCGGCGGCCCCTTTGGCGGCGCTGATGGCCGCGCGCGATCCCTTGCGCGGTGCGCCCCCCGACATGTTACTGCGGCTGCAAGCCTTGGACAACCCCGCCAAGTTTGAGGCCGCGCATCCCTATGCCCTGTCGCGCGCCGGACTGGATCTGATCCGGGTAGAGGCAAAGCGGTTGCAGCGCGCCGTGCCGCATGAGGGCGCGCTTGGCCGGTTAAGCCCGGCGCAGATGGCGGCGCTGGCCTATCCCGACCGGATAGGCTTGCGCCGCAAGGGCGACGCGCCGCGCTGGTTGCTGTCGGGCGGCAAGGGTGCCGCGATGGAGCCGGGGCAATCCCTGTCGGGTGCGCGGCTCATTGTGGCGGTCGATCTGGACGGGGACCGGCAAGAGGCCGGGGTGCGGCTGGCGTTGGGTCTGACCGAGGCGGAATTGCGCGCGGTACATGGCGACCAGATCCATTGGCACGATGTCTGCGAATGGTCGCGGCGCGAGGGTCGGGTTCTGGCGCGCCAGCAGGAACGGTTTGGCGCGCTGGTGCTGGAGGATCAGCCTTGGACCACCGCCCCGCCCGAGGCGTTGGCGCGCGGGGCGCTGGAGGGGTTGCGGCAGGTGGGGCTGGTCCTGACACCCGCCGCGCGGCGGTTGCGCGCGCGGATCGAACTGGCACGGGGCGGCGGCAGCGATTGGCCCGATTGCAGCGATGCCGGGTTGTTGGCGGAGGCCGAGGCCTGGATCCTGCCCTATCTGTCCAAGGTGCGCCAAGAGTCCGATCTGCGCGCACTGGATCTGACCGAGGCGCTGCTGGCCCGGCTGGACTGGGGCCAAAGGGCCGAATTGGACCGGCTGGTGCCGGCGCAGTTCACCACGCCTTTGGGGCGGGCGGTGCCGATTGATTATGACGCGGAAAACCCCGGCATCGCGCTGCGCCTGCAAGAGATGTTCGGTGTGATTTTGCATCCGGTGGTGGGGGCAAACCGTCTGCCCCTGCGGGTCACGCTTCTGGATCCTGGGCAAAAGCCCTTGCAGGTGACGATGGATGTGCCGGGGTTCTGGCGGACCTCTTATGCCGAGGTGCGCCGCGACATGCGCGGCCAATACCCGCGCCATCCATGGCCCGAAGATCCGACAGGTGCCGAACCGACCCTGCGCGCCAAGCCACGCGGGACGTGACGCAGGTTTGGGGGCCTTCTGCCCCCAAGCAAGCGCGAAACCAAGGGTTTCACGCTTTCCCCCCGAGGATATTTGTCTCAAAGTGAAGGCAGGGCCGAGGGGGAGGCGCAAAATGTTAAGGTTTCTGGCGGGTGAAGCGGGGCGGATCCGCAACACATTCATCTGGTCGATGGCGGGGTGGCAGGCGGCCTGGGCCGATCAGAAAAGCCTGAGGCAATGGACATTGGTCAATGTCCTGTCGGCGGCGCTGGCGTTTTATGTCGATCTGACCCCGGCAGAGCGGGCGTTGATCCTTGCGCTTGGGCTGCTGGTTCTGGCCGCTGAACTGGCCAATACGGCCATCGAAGAGACGGTGAACTACATCTCGGACGCGCGGCACCCTTTGGCCAAGAAGGCCAAGGATTGCGGCAGCGCGCTTGTGGCGATGACGGCGCTGGCGGGCGGGGTCGCTTGGGTGGTCGTGCTGATCGGGTGATCAGGTGGTGGCGAAAGCGGCGTGGAAAAACGCGGTTGAACGGCGCAGGTAATCGGCCAGATTGCTGCGCCGACAGATCCCGTGGCCTTCATCTGGATACAGCACCACCTGATGCGGAATGCCGGCAGCGATCAGTTCTCGCACAGCGCAATGGGTGTTTTCCGGGCCGACATTGCTGTCCGCCAATCCATGCACGATCATAAGCGCCCCCTTGATCTGGTGGATGAACCGCCCCGGCGAGGCGTTGTCATATTTGTCAGGTACCTGATCCGGCGTGCCGCCCATCATCTCTTCGCTATAGGCGCGGCCATGCGGCATTTCGGTTTGGTAATAGTCGATGTCCAGCTTGTACATGCCGCACATCGGGATGGCGGCGTTGATCAGATCGACGTGGCGGGTGATGCCGGTCCAGGACGAAAACCCGCCATAGGAATTGCCCGCCATGCCGATTTTCCCCTTGGTGGCGTGGCCTTGGGCGATGCAGGCTTCGATCCCCGCGCGGATGTCGGTCTGTTCGCGCCCGCCCCAGCCATCGGCCTTGACCGCCTCGCGCAGGTCATGGCCGAACCCGGTGGAGCCGCGATAATTCGGGTCCAGCACGGTAAAGCCGGACTGCACCCAATGGGCGATCTTGGCATTCACCCAATCCTCGGAATGCCAGGTGGGGCCGCCGTGAATATAGGCGATGAAGCCTTTGGAGGGACCAAGGGGCCGGTACAGCCAGCCTTGCAGCTTTGTGCCATCGGCGGCGGTCCAGCGAAAATCCGTGGGGGCGACGTGGGACCGGTGGAGGTTTTGCGGGGCGGTGAACAGCAGGGTGCAGGTGCCGTCCGCCGTCACGACGACCAGATCATGCGGGGCTGAGGCATCATAAGCCTCGGCCAGCCAGGCGCCGTTGGGCAGGGCGGCATGGGCCAGCAGGGAGCGACGGCGTGACAGGTTGGGCAGAGGGGTCTGGCCGGGGAAAATGACCGTGCGGGTTTGCGATTGGTCATGGGCGATGCAGGCGAAGGTGCCCTTGGTGCCGGGGAGGATGTCATGCGGCAAGAGGTCGGGTTCATGGGCCAGCCAAGACAACCCCGTATCAAGATCAAACAGGCCCAGATGATCGCGGCCTTCAAAATCGCTGACGATGGCCAGACACCGGTCCGAAATCCACGCGCCGCGGGTATTGGCGGTATCCGACAGGCGCAGCACTTCGCGGCAATTGGTGCCGTCCAGATCCATCAGCCACAGTTGCGTGGCCCCTGCCCGGCCGTCATGCCGGTGCCACAGGATCTGGCGTCCGTCCGGCGACAGGTCCGGCCCCACATCGAACGGCGTTTCCGAGCGGGCAAGGCAGGTCCGCGCGCCGCTGTTCAGGTCTTGCGACCAGATCCAGCCGCCATCGGTGACCTGACCCGTGGCATAGTCGAAATTGGCGGTAAAGATCACGGCGCGGCCATCGCGGGTTAGGTTGCCGCCGTAAAGATAGTGACTATCCTGCGTTGGGGTCAGTTGGGTCAGGGTATTGCTGGTTCGGTCCAGCAGCAGCAGGTGGTCATGTTCATTGGCGTTGCGCGACTGGGCCAGAATCAGGCGTTGGCCGTCCGGCGAGACGTCGCGCAGGGAAAGGTGATCGGTGGAAAAGGTCAGCCGCTGCGCCGGGTGGCGGGCGTCGGTGGGGACGGCGTAAAGCTCGTCCACCTCGGTCAGGCCACCACAGGTGAAAAAGGCCCAAGTGCCGTCGGCAGAGGTGCGAAAACTGGTGAAGTTGGGCAAGGCGGCCCAGTGGTCGGCAAGGTCGGAGGCAAAGTCGGTCATGGGGAGATATCCACAAAATGGCAGGCGGCCTGACGTGCGCCGGGATAGGGGGCAAGGTCGGGGCGGGTTTGGTGACACAGGTCAACTGCCTGCGGGCAGCGCGAGGAAAACACGCAGCCGGCGGGCGGGCGGGCGATGGACGGCAACTCTCCGGTCAGGGTCTGGCCCCGGCGCAGGCGTTCGACGGCCACATCCGGTTCGGGCACCGCACGTTTCAGCGCCTGTGCATAGGGATGCAGCGGCCGGGCATAAAAGGCATCCCGAGGCGCGTGTTCGACCACCCGGCCAAGGCACATCACCATAACCTCATGGCTGATGTGGCGCACGACGGCCAGATTATGCGAGATGAACACCAGCGCCAGCCCCATTTCGGCCTGAAGATCCATCAGAAGGTTCACCACCTGCGCCTGAATGGACACATCCAGCGCCGAAACCGGTTCATCACAGATGATCACCTTTGGCCGCCCGATGATGGCGCGGGCGATGCCGACACGCTGGGCTTGGCCGCCCGAAAGTTCATGCGGGTAACGCGCGGCGAAATCCGGCGACAGGCCCACGCGATGCAACACACTTGCCACGCGGGCCTGTTGGGCGGGACTGGTCAGATCGGGTTCAAAGGTGGCCAGAGGGCGCGACAGGATGCGCGCGATGGTCATGCGCGGGTCCAGAGCCGCGATGGGATCTTGAAAGATGATCTGCATGTCAGCGCGGCGCAGGCGCAGATCGTTGGGCGACAGGCTGGCGGGATCGTGACCCTGCCACAGAACCTGACCCGAGATCGGCGGGATCAGATGCAGCAACGCCCGGCCAAGTGTGGATTTGCCGCAGCCGGATTCACCAACGACGCCAAGGGTCTGGCCCGCATGCAGGGTAAGATTGACCCGGTGGACGATCGGCAGCATCTGCGGTCGGGCAAGCAGCCCACCGGGGATCTTGTAGCCGACCGTCAGATCGAGAGCTTGCAGAACGGGGGCTTGCAGAACGGGGGTCATGGCACATCCTGAAGATGGCAGGCCAGACGGCGCATCGGGCCGTGGGCGCGCAGGGCGGGCATGGTGTCGCAGGCCGGCTGGCGGTCGGGGCAGCGCGGCGCAAAGGGGCAGGACGGCAGCATGGCACCGCCCGACCGGGGGGTGCCTGCGATGGTCGGAAGGCGCGGGGTGATCGGCGCTTCCATCCGCGGTGTGGTGGCCAGAAGGCCGCGCGCATAGGGATGGGCGGGGGTGAACAACATCGCCTCGGCTGGGCCATCCTCCATAATGCGGCCACCGTATAGGACGGCCACGCGGTCGCACAGGCGCGCAACAACCCCAAGATCATGCGTGACAAACAGGATCGCGGTGCCGGTATCGCGGGCAATTTCGGACATCAGATCCAGCACCTGCGCCTGAA
>JANNBI010000527.1:0-2870 GCA_031385345.1 Paracoccaceae bacterium
AACACCCCGGCGGTGACCATTGTGGCGGCGTGAATCAGGGCGGAAACCGGGGTCGGACCCTCCATCGCGTCGGGCAGCCATGTGTGCAGGAACAGCTGCGCCGATTTGCCCATTGCGCCGATAAACAGCAACACTCCGAGCAGGTTGGCGGCGTTCCAGTCGGTCCACAGGAAATGCAGTTGGGTCGTGGCCAAAGTAGGGGCGGCAGCAAAAACGTCGTCAAACCGGACCGAGTCGGTCAGGTAGAACAGCCCGAAGATCCCCAAGGCAAAGCCAAAGTCGCCCACGCGGTTGACCACGAAGGCCTTGATCGCGGCGGCGTTGGCGGATGGTTTCTTGTAGTAAAATCCGATCAGCAGGTACGAGGCGACGCCCACCCCTTCCCAGCCGAAGAACATCTGCACCAGGTTGTCCGAAGTAATCAGCGCCAGCATCGAGAAAGTGAAAAAGGACAGATAAGCAAAGAACCGGGCGCGGTAGCTTTCGCTATAGCCCCAATTTTCATCATGGGCCATATAGCCAAAGCTGTACAGGTGTACAAGTGCCGAGACGGTGTTGACCACGACCAGCATGATGGCGGTCAGGCGGTCCAGACGAATGCCCCAGTCGGTCGACAGCGATCCGCTTTCGATCCAGCGCAGCAAGACGATGTGTTGGGTGGTGCCGTCAAAGGTCAGGAAGATGTACCAAGACAGGACCGCGCCCAGAAAAATCAGAGCGGTGGTGATGATCTGACCGGCACGCTCGCCAATCAAACGCCAGCCAAAGCCGCAGATGATGGCCCCGATCAGCGGGGCAAGAAGAATGATCTGCGCCATGATCTAGCCTTTCATCACATTGACGTCTTCGACGTCGATGGTGCCCCGGTTGCGGAAGAACACCACCAGAATCGCAAGACCGATGGCGGCCTCAGCGGCGGCGACGGTCAGGACGAACATGGTAAAGACCTGCCCCACCAGATCCCCGAGTTGCGACGAGAAGGCGACGAAATTGATGTTGACGGCCAAAAGCATCAACTCGATCGACATCAGGATCACGATGACATTCTTTCGGTTCAAAAAGATGCCAAAGATCCCGATGACGAACAGCGCCGCGGCTACCGTCAGGTAATGTTCAAGTCCAACCATTCTCGTCCCTCCGGGTCGTTACCCGATTGTCGTTTCTGTCCCGTTGCGGTGGGTCACCCCGCCGTCGGGTAAAATTTCTGGCGGCTTACAGCCCCTGCCCCGGCTTTACGTCCATCAGCTCCATCGCCTTGGCCGGATCGCGCCACATCTGATGCAGCACGTTCTGGCGTTTGACATCCTTGCGGTGGCGCAGGGTCAGTACGATCGCCCCGATCATTGCCACCAGCAGGATCAGGCCGGAAAGTTGAAACAGCAGGATGTATTTGTCATAGATCAACAGACCCAGCGCCTTTGTGTTTTCGACTTGCGCCGCGTCCGGTGTGATCGCGGCGCGCAGGCCCATGGCGCCGTCTGATTGCACCCAAGCGCCAACGCCCAACACCAACTGGATCAGGATCACGACCCCAATCACCAGAGCAAGCGGCATCGACCGCGCCATTTCGCCTTTCAGCTCGGCAAAGTCCACGTCCAGCATCATAACCACGAACAAGAACAGCACCGCGACCGCGCCGACATAGACGATGATCAGGAGCATGGCGACAAATTCTGCCCCAAGCAGCACGAAAAGCCCAGCCGAGGACAGGAAAGTCAGGATCAGCCACAGGACCGAATGCACGGGGTTCTTGCTGATGGTTACCATCAATGAGGCGGCCACGGTCACGGTGGCAAAGGCGTAAAATGCGTAATCCGCGACGGTCATTTCGCTTTCTCCCCAGACTTCGGTTCGGTCTCGGCAAAGACGGCCTGAGCAATTTCCAGTGCCTTCTGCGTGGCGGGCAGACCACCAAACATCGACATTTGCCAGATCACTTCGGCAATTTCGCGCTGCGTGGCCTCGGCGGCCAAAGCGTTTTGCACCGTGGTGCGCAGTTGCGGTTCCCCGATCGGTCCCAGCACCGTTAGCGCCGCGACGGATACCAAAAACCGCGTGCGGGCATCCAGACCCTCAGGATTGAACGTCTTGCCAAAAAACGCCTCAAGCATATCCTTGGGCATAGCCGGGAACAGCTTTTCGTAAGCCTTCGGGTCCACACTTTCCAAAGCGGGCGCGAAGGCCTTGGCCATCTGTTGGCCCTGCTCCATCATCTGCGCGAAAAGTTTGGCGAAATCCTGGGTCATTTGGGGGCCTTAGCGGTAAGGAGCGTCAAGTTCGAGGTTGCGGGCAATTTCTGCCTCCCAGCGCGCGCCGTTGTCCAGCAGCTTTTCCTTGTTGTAGAACAGCTCTTCGCGGGTTTCGGTGGCAAATTCGAAATTCGGGCCTTCGACAATGGCATCGACCGGGCAGGCTTCCTGACAAAAACCGCAATAGATGCATTTGGTCATGTCGATGTCATAGCGCGTTGTGCGGCGAGAGCCGTCATCACGCGGTTCGGCGTCGATGGTGATGGCTTGGGCCGGGCAGATTGCCTCGCACAGCTTGCAAGCGATGCAACGCTCTTCCCCATTGGGATAGCGGCGCAGCGCGTGTTCGCCACGGAACCGTGGCGACAGCGGGCCCTTTTCATGCGGATAGTTAAGCGTCGCCTTGGGGGCGAAGAAATATTTGAACCCAAGGCCAAAGCCTTTGAGGAAGTCCATCAGGAAGAAGTATTTGGTTGCGCGGCCCCAGTCGATATTTGCCATGCTTCAGCCTCCGATGGTCCAGCGGGCCCAGAAGGTGCCCAGAATTTCAAACTTTGCCAGAAAGGCCACCAAAACCACCCAGCCCAGGGACAGGGGCAGGAACACCTTCCAGCCGATGCG
>JANNBI010000530.1:0-2342 GCA_031385345.1 Paracoccaceae bacterium
GCGGCGTGTGATCGTCAAAACGGACCACGTGGCCGCCCGCGCCGCGCAAGACCGCGTCGCCCGCCGCCGTGTCCCATTCCATCGTGCGCCCCAGACGCGGATACAGATCCGCCTCGCCGGTCGCCACCAGACAGAATTTCAGACTGCTGCCCGCGCTGGTCATGTCCTTGACCGCGTATTTGGCGATATAGGCGTCGGTCGCCGCATCGCGGTGCGATTTCGACGCCACCACCATCAGCGCCGCATTGTCCGGCTTGGTGACGGAAATCACCTGCTGCACCCCCGCCACTTCCTCGACCGACACGCCATCTTCGCGCGTGTAAAACAACCGCCCCTGCGCCGGAGCGTACACGACCCCGCGCACCGGCACCCCGTCCAGAACATAGGCGATGTTCACCGTGAAATCGCCGCGCCGCTGCACGAATTCCTTGGTGCCATCCAGCGGGTCCACGATCAGAAAGGTCCGCGCGCGCAGAGCATGGCTGGCCGCCTGTTCTTCGGTGATCAGCACCACATCCGGGAACGCCGCCCGCAACCCGGCCGAGATGATCTCATCCGCCGCCTCATCCGCTTCGGTCACCGGGCTGGCATCGCTTTTCGACTTCACGTCAAAATCCGGCCCGTTATAAACCTGCATGATGCGCGCGCCCGCCTCCAGCGCCAGTTGCCGCATCACCGGGATCAATACCTGAAAATCCATCAAATCTCCTGCTGCCCGGTCGCGCGCGGGCCTTGTTGCACTTTTTTCCAATGCCTTTATCATCACTTGCTAAGGGAACAGCAAGATTTCCCGCGCTACAAGACGATCAGGCAAACCAGAGGCCCCATGTTCCGCCAAGACCGACATCGCAGCAAAACCGCCGGCGCTTTCGCGATGATGGAGCTTATTTTTCACTCCTCGGTGCGCAACATCCGCAAATCGCATGGCAATGCCATCGTCGGGCTGGTGATCACCATCGTGCAATCGGTGATCATGGTCTTGGTTTTCATGTTCATGATGTCCTATCTGGGCGGCGGCAACCGGGGCATCCGGGGCGATCCGCTGCTCTATGTCATGTCCGGCGTGTTCATGTTCATGACCCATACCAAAACCATCTCGGCGGTGGCCAAATCCGACGGGCCAACTTCGGCCATGATGAAGCATTCACCGATGAACCCGCTGGTGGCCATCGCCGCCTCGTCCTTGGCGACGCTGTATCAGCAGACGCTGTCGGTCGTCGTGATCCTGTTTTTCTACCACGCCCTGATCAATCCGATCACCATCGACCAGCCGGTCGGCGCTTTCATGATGCTGCTCTTGGCATGGGCCTCGGGCATTGCCATCGGCATGGTGTTCAAGGCCGCAACCCCTTGGGCGCCCGAATTTTTTAGCATCGCCACGAATGTCTATTCGCGCATCAACATGATCGCCTCGGGCAAGATGTTCGTCGCAAATGCCACGCCGACCTGGATTCTGGCGTGGTTCTGGTGGAACCCGCTGTTCCACATCATCGACCAGTCGCGCGGCTTTATCTTTTTGAACTATGACCCGCATTATTCGACCATCGCCTATCCGGTCAAAGTGACCATCGCGATCTTCATGCTTGGGCTGATGATGGAGAACTACACCCGCCGCTATGCCAGCGTCTCTTGGGGCGCGCGGTAGGTGGGACAGGGCGGGGCGATCTGGCCCTTGCCGGACCCCCTGCCTGAAATCTTCTGATTTTCACTGCATTTTCTGGAATGAATCCCCCGCTCGCCCGCTTGCAGGGTCCGACCGACCCCCCTATATACGCCCAGAAGCCGGAACAGGTTGCTGCCTGCACCGGGTCTTTTATGGGATCGGGTCGGAATGCCAACTTGGGTTCCGCCCCACAACATCGCCGAAGGAAAGGGACCACTCATGGCCAAAATCATTGGTATTGACCTCGGAACGACCAACTCTTGCGTTGCCATCATGGACGGCGCACAGCCCCGGATCATCGAGAATTCGGAAGGCGCGCGCACCACGCCGTCTATCGTGGGTTTCACGGAAAATGAACGTCTGGTCGGTCAAGCCGCCAAGCGTCAGGCCGTCACCAACGCCTCCAACACCATTTTCGCGGTCAAGCGCCTGATCGGTCGTCGTTTCGACGATCCTGTCATCGTCAAAGACCAGAAGAACATGCCGTACAAGATCGTTAACGGCGGCAACGGCGACGCCTGGGTCGAAGCCCGCGGCGAAAAGTATTCGCCCTCGCAGGTGTCCGCCTTCATCCTGCAAAAGATGAAAGAAACGGCCGAGGCTTATCTGGGTGAAACCGTCACCCAGGCCGTCATCACCGTGCCCGCCTATTTCAACGACGCCCAGCGTCAGGCAACCA
>JANNBI010000026.1:0-6039 GCA_031385345.1 Paracoccaceae bacterium
AGAAGCGCGCGCAGATGCGCCAGATCGTTGTGACGGAAAATCCGCTTGGCCCCGCCATTGCGCCGCACACCTTCGATCATCGAGGCATGGGGCAGAACCCGGTGGTGCTGGACGCGATGCAGGCGGCCCTTGCGTCCAGCGGTGCGGGATCGGGCGGCACGCGCAACATCTCTGGCACCACGCGCTATCACCGCGAGCTGGAGGCGGAACTGGCCGACCTGCATGGCAAACCGGCGGCGCTGCTATTCACCTCGGCCTATGTGGCGAATGATGCGACACTTTCGACCCTGCCCAAGTTGTTTCCGGGGCTGATCATCTATTCCGACGCGCTGAACCATGCCTCGATGATCGAAGGTGTGCGGCGCAATGGCGGGGCCAAGCGGATTTTCCGTCACAACGATCTGGCGCATCTGCGCGCGCTTCTGGCGGCGGATGACCCAGAGGCGCCGAAATTGATCGCCTTCGAATCGATCTATTCGATGGACGGGGATTTTGGCCCGATCAAAGGCATCTGCGATCTGGCGCAGGAATTTGGCGCCCTCACCTATATCGACGAGGTTCATGCCGTCGGCATGTACGGCCCCCGCGGTGCCGGTGTGGCCGAGCGGGACGGCCAGATGGGGCGCATCGACATCATCAACGGCACCCTGGCCAAGGCCTACGGCGTTTTCGGCGGCTATATCGCGGCTTCGGCCAAGATGGTCGATGCGATTCGGTCCTATGCGCCGGGATTCATCTTTACGACCTCGTTGCCGCCGTCGGTGGCGGCTGGGGCGGCGGCTTCGGTCCGCTATCTTAAAACGGCGCAGCATTTGCGCGATGGTCAGCAATTGAATGCGCGGATTTTAAAGATGCGGCTGAAGGCGCTGGGTCTGCCGATCATCGACCATGGCAGCCATATCGTGCCGGTCCATGTCGGCAATCCGGTGCATTGCAAGATGCTGTCGGATATGTTGCTGGAAATGCACGGAATTTATGCGCAACCGATCAATTTCCCCACCGTGCCACGCGGCACGGAACGTCTGCGGTTCACGCCCTCGCCTTTGCACGGCGCGGCGGAAATTGAGGCTTTGGTGCGCGCGATGGACGCGCTGTGGCAGCACTGTGCGCTGAATCGCGCCGAGGCTTCTGCCTGACCCGGGAACGCCCGCAAAAAACCCTTGCCCGATCTACGGTAATCAACAATAGGATCATCAAAAGATTGTGTGGGGACATGATCGATTCCCTAGGGGCAGTGATGAGGCAAGTCGTATGATCGGGCGGTGGGGCAAAACCACGTCGCAAGAAGAGGCAAAGCCCAAGGGTTTTGACGACTTCGATCTGCGTCTGGGCGACCTGATGCGCGGGGAACGTGCGACGCTGGGCAAATCGCTTTTAGATGTGCAGCGCGAGCTGAAAATCAAAGCCACCTATATCGCGGCCATTGAGAATGCCGATGTCGCGGCCTTTGAAACGCCGGGGTTCATCTCGGGTTATGTGCGGTCCTATGCGCGTTATCTGGGTATGGAGCCTGAGGCGGCTTTTGCCCGGTTTTGCACCGAAAGCGGCTTTCAGGTGGCGCATGGCATGTCGGCCCTCGCCTCGACCGCGTCGATGGTGGCGCAGCGCGCCCGCAGTGCTGGCGCTGACTTGGGCGACCCCTTTGCCAATCCCAATGCCAGCTTTGTGCCGCGGTCGGAAAGCGCCTTTGCGCGGATCGAACCGGGTGCCGTCGGATCAATTTCGGTGCTGGTCGCGTTGCTGATCGGTCTGGGTTATGGCGGCTGGTGGGTGGTGCAGGAAGTGCAGCGCGTGCAATTGGCCCCGGTGAACGAAGCCCCCGCCGTGGTGGCCGAAATCGACCCCTTGGGCAATATTGACGGGCAGGCAACGTCGTTGCGGTCGGCCCCGGATCAGGTTGCAGATGCGGCGACGGCTGGTCTTGCCGGATTTTCTGCCGATCCGTTGGAATTGTACCGCCCCGAGGCGCTGGAAGTGCCGGTGATGACGGCGCGCGATGGCCCGATTGCGGCGATTGATCCGCGTCTCACGGGGGTGATGGCGCAGACCGCCGCCGCCGAAGTTCTGCCGAGTGCCGAAGATCTGGCCGCCAGCGACGAGGTTCAGGTTCTTGCCCTGACCAAGGGCGTTGAAATTATGGCCGTGCGCCCGTCCTGGGTGCGGGTGTCGGCGGTGGATGGCACGGTGATCTTTGAAAAGATCCTTGATGCCGGTGAGAAATACGCGGTGCCGCCTTTGGCGCAGGCCCCGATCCTGCGGTCGGGCAATTCCGGTTCGGTGTATTTTGTGGTCGATGGCAAGACTGTCGGTCCGGCCGCACCCGGTGCGCAGGTGGTCAAGAATGTCAGCCTTGAAACGGCATCCCTGATCGCCGCTTATGTCGAGGCTGACCCGGCCGCGGATGCTGATCTGGCGAAATTCGTGGCCTCGGCCGAAGTTGCCCCGGTTCCGCCCGCGTCCGAGTAGTCCCGACCGGCGAACTCTGCGCGCCCAAACCCCGTCAGGCCACAATCCAGCAATTGCACCCCGGCCCGCACCGCCCTATCTAAGGGGGGCCAAGCATGAGGTCTGACATGAGCCATAATCCTATCCGTCCCTGGCGCAACATCGACCGCCGCGTCAGCCGCCAGATCCGGGTTGGCAAGGTGCTGGTGGGCGGCGATGCGCCGATTTCGGTGCAGACGATGACCAACACCCTGACAACCGATATTCAGGCCACGATTGAACAGATCCAGCGCTGCGCCGTGGCCGGGGCTGATATTGTCCGCGTGTCCACCCCCGATCAAGAAAGCACGCGGGCGCTGAAGGCCATCGTTGCCGAAAGCCCGGTGCCGATCGTGGCCGACATCCATTTCCACTACAAACGCGCGATCGAGGCTGCAGAGGCGGGGGCGGCCTGTCTGCGCATCAACCCCGGAAATATCGGGGATGCCAAGCGTGTTGCCGAGGTGGTGCGCGCCGCCAAGGACCACGGCTGTTCGATTCGCATCGGCGTGAATGCCGGATCGCTGGAGCGGCATTTGCTGGAACAATACGGAGAGCCTTGCCCCGATGCCATGGTGCAGTCCGGTCTGGACCATATCAAGCTGTTGCAGGACAATGATTTTCACGAATTCAAGATCTCGGTCAAGGCCAGCGATGTGTTCATGGCGGCGGCGGCTTATCAGCAATTGGCCGGGGTCACCGACGCGCCGATCCATCTGGGCATCACCGAGGCGGGCGGTCTGGTATCCGGCACGGTGAAATCGGCCATCGGGTTGGGGTCGCTGCTGTGGTTCGGGATTGGTGACACGATCCGGGTCAGTCTTTCGGCGGATCCGGTGGAAGAGGTGAAGGTGGGATTTGAAATCCTGAAATCGCTGGGCCTGCGCCACCGCGGCGTCACGATCATTTCCTGCCCCTCCTGCGCGCGGCAGGGCTTTGACGTGATCAAGACCGTGACTGCGCTAGAGGAACGTCTGGCCCATATCACCACCTCGATGAGCCTGTCGATCATCGGCTGCGTGGTGAACGGTCCGGGCGAGGCGCTAATGACCGACATCGGCTTTACCGGCGGGGGGGCCGGGTCGGGGATGGTCTATCTGGCGGGCAAGCAGGCGCATAAGCTGGGCAACGACAAGATGGTCGATCACATCGTCGATCTGGTGGAACAAAAGGCCGCCCAGATTGACGCCGCCGAAGCCGCCGCCTTGGCGCAGACCACCGAGGCGGCGGAATAGCGCGCGGTCAGCCCGCGCGTTCGTCCGCCACGATCTGCCGCATTCCGTCCAAAGGCACGTAGCCGCGCAGCATCTGACCTTCGATCACAAAGGTCGGCGTGCCGGAAATCACCAGTGTTTCGGCCAGCGCATGATTGGCCGCGATCACCTGCGTCACCGCGTCGGACCCCATCCGCTCCAGGATCGGGGCCGGGTCCAGACCCAGATCGGCGGCCAGCCGCGTCAGGGTCGCATCATCCGGCGCGCCGCGCAGCTCCATCAGCGCGTCATGCACGGATTTATAAGCCTCGGCCCCGTGCAACTGCTGCACGGCGACGGCAAAGCGCGAGGTGGTCATCGACTCCTCGCCCAGAATCGGAAATTCCTTCAGGATGAAGCGGATGTTGCCGTCGCTGGCCACCAGTTCTTCGACCTCGGCAAAGGCCTTCTTGCAGTAGCCGCAGCGGTAATCCATGAACTCGACCACCGTGATGTCGCCGTTCGGATTGCCGCCGACCCAGGACACGCCATCGTTGAAGATCAGCGCGGCATTGTCCGCGACCATCTGATCATCGGCCTGCGCCTCGGCGGCAGCTTGGCGATCTTGCAGGATCGTCATCGCATCGACGATCACCTCGGGGTTGGCCAGCAGATAGGCGCGCACGGTTTCGCCAAAGGCGGCGCGTTCAGCCTCTGTCATGTCGGTCAGGCCCTCGGCCCCGGCGGGGGCGGCAAGGGCAAGGCTTAGGCCAAGGGCAGCAAGGGAAAGACGCATGAGAGGAACCTATCAATTGGGCCGGGCTTGACCTTGGGCGCGGGGCGGGGACTATACCGCCAGCAGCATAGAGGCCGGGATGCAGAGTTCAAGGCGGGGACAGGTTGATCCCTTTATTGTGATGGACATGGTCGAACAGGCCCGCCTGCTGGAAGCAGCGGGCCGGTCGATCATCCATATGGAGGTGGGCCAGCCCGGCACCCCGGCCCCGGCAATGGCACGGGAAGCGGTGGTGCGGGGCATGGCGCGGGGCCCCATGGGCTATACCGTGTCGCTGGGACTGCCGGACTTGCGGCGCGGCATCGCGGATCTGTACCAGCGCTGGTACGGCGTCGATCTGAACCCTGACCGGGTGATCGTCACCTCTGGCTCATCGGCGGCGTTCCTGCTGTCCTTTACCGCCTTGTTCGACGCCGGTGACCGTGTTGGGTTGGGAGAGCCCGGCTATCCCAGTTACCGCCAGATCCTGAAAGCACTTTCGCTGACGCCGGTGGGCATCGCCACGACGGCGCAAAACCGGTTTCAGCCGGTGCCGCAGGATCTGGAGGGCGTGCAGATGCAGGGGCTGATCGTTGCCTCACCCGGCAATCCAACCGGGACCATGCTGGACCATGCCCATCTGAAGGCGTTGATGGACCATGCGGCGGCGCGCGACATCGCCTTTGTCTCGGATGAGATTTATCACGGGCTGCATTACGGCGACCGCGCCGTGTCGGCGCTGGAAATCAGCGATGAGGCCTATGTGATCAACTCATTCTCGAAGTATTTCAGCATGACCGGCTGGCGGATTGGCTGGATGGTGGTGCCCGAGGATCACATCCGCACGGTGGAGCGGCTGGCGCAGAACATGTTCATCTGCGCGCCCCATGTCAGCCAGATCGCGGCGCTGGCGGCGCTGGATGCGGGCGACGAGATGGAGGCGAACCGGGCCGTCTATGCCACCAACCGCCGCCTGATGCTGGAGGGACTGCCCTTGGCGGGGTTCGATCGGATCGCGCCACCCGATGGGGCCTTCTACATCTATGCCGATGTGTCGGATCTGACGACGGACAGTCTGGCCCTTGCGCGCGAGATTTTGGCGCAGGCCGGGGTGGCAGTGACGCCGGGTCTGGATTTCGACCCCCTGCGCGGGGCGCAGACGCTGCGGTTCTCTTATGCCGGGGCGACGGCGGACGTGGTGGAGGGTCTGGCGCGGCTGCGGGGTTTCATGGCGGCGCGGGGGCTGGTCGGGGTGAGGACGACATGAGAGCCTCCGGCGGGGATATTTGGACCACATTGAAGGCGGGCGCGGTGGCGGTAGCCCTGATAGGCGGTCTGGTGGTTGGGGTGGCGCGCGCGCAGGATCTGACCGGATTGGCGCGGGTGGAGGGTGCGGCTTCGGCCATCGCGGATGCGGGCGAGGGGGTGGCGGCAGAGTTTGTGCTAAGCCAGCCGGTGCCCTGGCGTGTGCGGGTGCTGGACGACCCCCCCCGGCTGATTCTGGACATGCGCGCGCGCCACCCCAACCACCAGACCGCCTATCAGGGCTACCGCCACCGCGCCCGCCTTCAATGTGGTCCAAATATC
>JANNBI010000040.1:0-1507 GCA_031385345.1 Paracoccaceae bacterium
CCCCTGCCTGACGCGCAATCCAGAGCGGCCGCACCAGGACTACCCGACCGAACCCGACACCCATGGCGCGCGCTGGAGGGCCACGGCCGGAGAGGCGACAATGCCCGCGATGGGCATCGCCCCGATCCATTCGCGCGACCCCGCCGCCCGGATGCAGGATCTTGCCACCCGCCTGCGCGCCGCCCTGCCTAAGGGGATGGCGGACTGGCTGGCCGGCCTGCCGCTGCTATGGCACGAGGGCGATCTGGTCTTGTCGCATGCGGGCCTTGACCCGGCCCTGACGCTGGACGACCAGACCGAGGCGGGCTTGCTTTGGGGTCGCCATCTGGGCAAATATCAGGGGCTGCGCGCCGATGGGCTGTGGTCCGTTCAGGGCCATCAGATCGTCAAGGACCCGCGTCTTGATCCGGGCCGGGTGCGGCTGGATCTGGGGGCCTGGCGCAGCGGGCGGCTGGCGGGGCTGTGGCTGGATCCGCAAGGCATGGCTTGGGAGATCGTGAGTGGCTAGATCAGGTTTCGCCGCGAAACCCCAGATTTAGCCCCTGCCCTGCCCGGCACCACTTCTGCTTGGCAGATCCCGGTGCATGTGCGATAGTTTTGGGGAAAAGCGCAATATCGCCGCACATCCCGCAAAGTTCCGCACATGGTCAAGCCCCCCCTCAAGCCCGCCGTCAAAGCTTCTGACGCCCCGCCGCCCTATTTCAACCTGGATCCGGCCCGCGCCGCCGCCCGTCTGGGCCCGCCGGTGGACACCCAACGCTTTGCCAAGGCCGCCGCCTTTTGCAATCAGGGCCGCGAGGATCTGGCCAAGCGCGGCTATGCCCCCGATGGCAAGAAACACCTGCGCCGGTTTTCAATCTGGGAGATCACCAAATACCTGATCCCGGTGGCCCCGGCCCATCTGCGCCGGGTGCTGCGCGCCCATGACAGCCTGCCGCAGGGCGAGGGCGAGGCCGGGGCCAAATGGTTCACCCTGGAAGAGGTGATGACGATCCGCGACCATTTCGCCACCGAAGGTTCCGCCGCCAAGGAATACAAACCCTACCGCCCTGAAGGTCTGCCGGCGAAGATCTGCGCCGTGGCCAATTTCAAGGGCGGATCGGGCAAGACCACGACCTGCGCGCATCTGGCAATGTCGGCGGCGCTGGACGGCTACAAGGTGCTGGTGATCGATCTGGACAGTCAGGGCTCGCTCACCTCGTTGTTTGGCGGGGTGGTGGCGGATGAATGGCAAACCGTCTTTCCGGTGATCGCGCGCGATTATGCCCTGTCCTTGCAGGCCGAAAACCGGCTGCGCGCCGCCGCTGGCCAGCCGACCCAACCCTTGGATGAGACTCTAACCGCCGCGTTAGAGAGTGATATCGCTGATCTGATCCAGAAAACCCACTGGCCCAACATTGATCTGATCGGGGCGCAGTTGAACCTGTATTGGGCCGAATTTCAGATCCCGGTCTGGCGAATGGGGCTGCGGTCCTGGCCGCTGTGGGACGCGCTGCGCAACTTTCTG
>JANNBI010000052.1:0-3817 GCA_031385345.1 Paracoccaceae bacterium
TTTACGCTGGTGCCGCTGCCCGATTTCAACGGAACGCCGTCGTCCGCCGTGGTCTGGATGGAGACGGGGGCCGAGGTGCAACGTCTGGCCGCCCTCTCCCAGCCGGAGTTTGAGGCTGAAATCGCCACCCGGTCCTGCGGCGTTTTGGGGCCGTTGACGCTGGCCTCGCGCCGGACGGTCTGGCCGATCATCAGCCAGATCGCGGACCGGATGGCGGGCGAAAGGCTGGCGCTTTTGGCCGAGGCCGCGCATGTCGTGCCGCCCATCGGCGCGCAGGGGCTGAACATGTCACTGGCCGATCTGGGAACGCTGGTGGATCTGGCGCGCGCCAATCCCGCCGATCTGGGCAGCCGCGACATGCTGGCGGCCTATCACAAGGCCCGCCATGCCGAGGTGGCAATGCGGGTGCGCGGCATCGACGCGCTGAACCGCGCCGCGATGCTGGGCACGCCCGCCCTGCGCGATCTGCGCGCTGCCGGCCTGACCGCGCTTTACGCGTTTTCCCCGGTGCGCAAGGCGCTGATGAAGGCGGGCCTTGGTCTGCGCTAACGCAGCGCCGACTTAGACCACCGCGTCCAGCGCCAGCTTCAGCCGTGCCACCGTCGCCCCGACATCGGCCAGTTTGTCCAGACCGAACAGCCCCAGTCGGAAGCTGCGATACTGCGCGCCCTCGCCCACTTGCAACGGTACGCCCGCAGCGATCTGATAGCCCAAGGCCTTGAATTTGGACCCGTTTTGCACATCGGGATCGGCGGTAAAGCTGACCAAAACCCCCGGCGCCTGATACCCGTCCGCCGCCACAGACACCACGCCCTTGTCAGCCAGCAGCCCGCGCACCGCCTTGCCCAAGGCCCATTGCGCCGCCTTGGCCTCGGCAAACCCCATCGCCTTCGTCTCGATCATCGCGTCACGAAATCCCACGATGGCATCGGTCGGCATGGTGGCATGATAGGCATGGCCGCCCTTTTCATAAGCCTCCATGATCGCGCGCCATTTCTTCAGATCGATCGCGAAGGAATTCGAATTTGTCTCGGCCAAACGCGCCTCGGCCCGCGGTCCCAGCACCACAACCCCCACCGCCGGAGAGGCCGACCAGCCCTTTTGCGGCGCGGAAATCAACACATCCACCCCCAAAGCCGCCATATCGACCCAGACGCAACCGCTGGCGATGCAGTCCAGCACCATCAGCGCACCCACCTCCTGCGCGGCCTGCGCCATGGCGGCGATGTAATCATCGGGCAGGATGATCCCGGAACTGGTTTCGACATGCGGCGCAAAAACTGCCTGTGGCCGGGCCTCGTGGATCTTGGCCACCACATCCTCGATCGGCGGCGGCGCAAAGGACGCTTGCGCGCCATTGCCGCTGGCGCGTGCCATCACCACCGTGGAGGACGCCGCAAACCCACCCGCGTCAAAAATCTGGGTCCAGCGATAGGAAAACCAGCCGTTGCGCACAATCAGAACATTGCCCTGCCCGAATTGCCGCGCCACCGCCTCCATCGCATAGGTGCCGCCGCCCGGCACCAAGGCCACGGCGGACCCGTTGTAGACCTCGCGCAACAGCCCCGAAATTTCCCGCATGACGCCCTGAAACCGCGCCGACATGTGGTTCAGGCTGCGGTCGGTGAACACCACCGAAAATTCCTGCAACCCATCCGGGTCAATGTGATCATGCGGCAGTTTCATGGCGATCTCCTGATATTTCGCGCCAGTCTAGCGGGTTTCAGCCCGGGTTAAATATCCAAATCCGACACCGGAACTGTCAGGCCGCGTCTAACCCAATGGCCCCGGCCGACGCTCCTCGCTTAGCAGAACATTGGCCTCGACCTGCCCCACGCCGGGCAGGGTCATCACCCGGCGCCGCAGCACACGTTCAAAATCGGCAATATCGCGGGCGACGACGCGCAGGCGATAATCGAACAGGCCCAGCACATGCTGCACCACCTGCACCTCGGGGATGGCGGAAACAGCCCGCTCAAAATCCTCCAGCGACACCCGGCCCTTGGTGGCCAGCTTGACCCCCAGAAACACCGTTACGCCAAAACCCAAGGCAGCGCGGTCCACCTCTACCCTTCGACCAGCCAGAATGCCCGCCTCCTCCATCCGGCGGACTCGTCGCCATGCGGCGGGTTGCGACAGACCAAAGCGGCGGCCAAGTTCGCCCGCCGACAGATCGCCGTTCTGCGCCAAGGCCCGCAGCAAGCCGCGGTCCAGATCGTCCAGATCGACAATCACAGCGGCAAGCCTTCGGAATCCTTGATGGTGGAAATCAGCATCAGCGCCTCCACCTCGGAAATATGCGGCAAGGTCAGGATGCGTTCGCGGTAGACCTGCCGGTACTGCACCATGTCGCGGGCGATCACCGTCAGGCGCACATCGACGCGGCCCAGAAAGGTTTCGATGCTCAACACCTCGGGCACCTCACGCGCGGCCGCGATGAATTCGTCAAAGGCGCGCGGGTTGGTCTTGTCCAAGGTAAAGCGCAACGACACCTCAACCTCGAACCCCAGACGCCGCCAGTCGATCACGGCAGGCGTGGCGCGGATGACACCGCCCTCGGCCAGCCGGTCCAAACGTCGGCCCAGAGTGGCAAGTGTCACCCCGGCGCGGTCCGCCAACAGCCCCCGCCCCGCGCCCGGATCCGCCAGCACATGCCGCAAGATCCTGCGGTCGGTATCGTCGATCTGCATGATTTGCGCGCCATATAAGATTATTGCGCATGAAATATCGCATGATCGCCGCAGATCGTCAATTTTTGCGCCGGACAAGCCCGCAAAATCCCTATTGTCGCGCCATCAACCGGAAAAGGAGACGCCCATGCGCGTTTATTACGATCGTGACTGCGACATCAACCTGATCAAGGACAAAAAAGTCGCCATTCTGGGCTACGGCAGCCAAGGCCATGCCCACGCGCTGAACCTACGCGATTCGGGCGCCAAGAATTTGGTCGTGGCCCTGCGCGAAGGCTCGCCTTCCGCGAAAAAGGCCGAAGGCGAGGGCCTGAAGGTGATGGGTATCGCCGAGGCTGCGGCCTGGGCCGACCTGATCATGTTCACCATGCCCGACGAATTGCAGGCCGCGACCTACAAGAAATATGTGCATGACAACATCCGCGACGGCGCAGCCATTGCCTTTGCCCACGGGTTGAACATCCATTTCGGCCTGATCGAGCCGAAAAAGGGCGTGGACATCATTATGATGGCCCCCAAAGGCCCGGGCCACACCGTGCGCGGCGAATATGTCAAAGGTGGCGGCGTGCCCTGCCTTGTGGCGGTGCATCAGGACGCGACCGGCAAGGCGATGGAACTGGGCCTGTCCTATTGTTCCGGCATCGGCGGCGGGCGTTCGGGCATTATTGAGACGAATTTCCGTCAGGAATGCGAAACCGATCTGTTCGGGGAACAGGCCGTGCTGTGTGGCGGTCTGGTTGAACTGATCCGCATGGGCTTTGAGACGCTGGTCGAAGCCGGGTACGAGCCGGAAATGGCGTATTTCGAATGCCTGCACGAGGTCAAGCTGATCGTCGATCTGATCTATGAAGGTGGCATCGCCAACATGGATTACTCGATTTCCAACACCGCCGAATATGGCCAGTACGTTTCTGGCCCGCGAATCCTGCCTTACGACGAAACCAAGGCCCGCATGAAAGCGGTTCTGACCGACATCCAGACCGGCAAATTCGTGCGCGATTTCATGCTGGAAAACGCCGTTGGCCAGCCGACGATCAAGGCCTCGCGCCGGTCCAACGACGAGCATCAGATCGAACTGGTCGGCAAAAAGCTGCGCGACATGATGCCGTGGATTTCCAAGGGCAAGA
>JANNBI010000076.1:0-7275 GCA_031385345.1 Paracoccaceae bacterium
TTCGCTAAGCGGCGAGGATTACACCTTTGCTGCAACGGGCGCGGTGCAGGGGCTGGAAACCGGCTTTGCCATCGACGGGCGCGCCAAGGGCACGTTCAGCGACCTGTCGCGGCTGGCCGATCTGACCGGGCTGGACCTAAGCGGTGAGGCGTCGCTGACCCTGTCGGGCCAGACCAGCGCCTTGGGAGCGGCGTTTGATCTGCGCTTTGCCGCCAATGGCGAGGATCTGGCGATTGGCATTCCGCAGATCGACACTCTGGTGGCCGGGGCCTCACAAGTGGCGGGGCAGGTCACGCGGGATGCAACCGGCACGACATTGCGCGACATAACGGTGCGGGCAGGTGATCTGACCGCGACGCTGAATGGAACGCTCAGCGAGGCCGCGGTGACGGTAAACGCCGATCTGACGCTGACCGATCTGGGCGCGCTGGGGCCACGTTTTCGGGGCAGCGTCACCGGGGCGGCGGCCTATATCGGCACGCTGACCGACGGCATCGCAACCTTGACCGGGCAAGCCCGCGGGCTGGGCGTCGGGCAAACCGAGATTGACCGCATCCTTGCCGGGCCTGCCGATCTGGCGATGACCGTGGCGATGACAGACGGCGTGCTGCGGTTGCAGGATGCGCGGCTGGACGGCCAATCGCTGGACGTGACCGCCGAGGGTCGGGCGGATGGCGCAATCGGGGTTCAGGGGCAATTGGCGAATTTTGGCCTGATCCTGCCGGAATTTCCCGGCATCCTGACCATGAATGGCAATCTGCGGCCTACAGGGTCCGGCACTTTGGTTGATCTGGCACTGAACGGCCCGGCACAGGTGCAGGGCCAGTTGTCGGGCAATCTGGAACCCGGATTTGACCGCGCCAACCTGACCTTTGTCGGGCAAAGCGTGGCCGATCTGGCAAATCCCTTTCTGAAACCGCGCGCCTTGTCGGGGCAGATGGCCTATGATCTGCGGCTGTCGGGGCCTTTGGCGATTCAATCCGTCTCGGGAAGGGTGACGCTGTCCAACGGGCGGCTGGCCGACCCGGCCCTGTCCTTTGGCATCGACGCCATTACCGGCACCGCCGAGATTTCCGGCGGCCGCGCGCAGATCAACGCCACCTCTGTGGTGACGACCGGCGGGACGGTCGGCGTCACCGGACAAACCAGCATCATCTTTCCGTTTCAGGGCGATCTGGCGGTCGCCTTGGACCAGATCGTGCTGCGCGAACCCCGGCTGTACGAAACTTTGGTCAGCGGCGCTTTGCAGGTCAGTGGCCCCTTGGCGGGTGGGGCCACGGTCAGCGGCGCGGTCGATCTGGGGCGCACCGAACTGCGCATCCCCTCGACCGGGCTAAGCGGGTCAGAACCGATCCCGGAAATCACCCATATCGCGGAACCCGCCGATGTGCGCGCGACGCGGCTGCGCGCCGGGCTAATAGGCGAGGGCGCGGCCACCAACGGCAGAACCGGCAGCGGGCGCTATCTGCTGGATATTCTGGTGCGCGCGCCGAACCAGATCTTTCTGCGTGGCCGGGGTCTGGACGCCGAATTGGGCGGGTCTCTGCGGCTGCGCGGCACCACGGCGGAAATCAGCCCGCAGGGATCGTTCGAGCTGATCCGCGGCCGGCTGGATCTGGTGGGGCGGCGTCTGGTGCTGACCCAGGCATCTTTGATGCTGGAGGGGGAGTTTGTGCCGCGCGTCGATATCGTTGCTTCCATCGAGGACAGCGACATCATCAGCACGATCCGCATTTCCGGCCCGGCCAGCAATCCGGTGCTGACCTTTGAATCCTCGCCCGAATTGCCGGATGAGGAAGTCTTGGCGCAATTGCTGTTCGGGGAACGGCTGCAAACCCTGTCGGCCTTTCAGGCGGCGCAATTGGCGGTGGCGGTGCGCACGCTGGCGGGCGTCGGCGGTGAGGGGCTGGTTGGCAAGATCCGCAAGGGATCCGGCCTGGACAATCTGGACATCACCACGGACGAGGCCGGGAATGCATCCCTGACCGCCGGGAAATACCTGTCGGAAAAGGTCTATACCGAGGTCACGATTGACCAGACCGGCAAGACCCAGATCGACCTGAACCTGGATGTGCGGTCGCATATCACGCTGAAAGCAAAGGTCGATTCCGAAGGCGATACCGGCGTCGGGATCTTTCTGGAAAAGAATTACTGACGCGGATCATGGGCGCGTCTGGCGCGCGTCCGTTCGGCATCAATTGCAGCCCCCAGCAGCACGGCATAGGCGCTAAGGTACAGCCACATCAGCAGCGCCACCACCGCCCCGATAGAGCCGTAGATCTGGTTGAAACCGGGGGCGAGTTCCAGATACAGCGTGAATCCTCGGGTGATCACCCCCCAGATCAGCACCGCCACCCCCAGCCCCATCGTCAGCAGCGGCGGGCGGCGGTCGGGGCGGAAATTCGGCCCATAGCGATAGGCCAGCGCGGTGGCCAGAACCACCAAAGCCAGACCGATCAGCTCGCTTGTGACCGGCATATTCACCATGGACGCAAAGCGCGGCGGCAAAAACCGCACCAGAAGCGGGATCACCACGGTCATCAGCATCGCCGCCAGCGCCAGCGCGATGACCACCAGTGTCAGCAGCACGGCACTGACCTGATGGCGGACCCCAGCGCGGTTGGGCAATTGGTGAATGGCGTTCAACCCCCGGATCATCGCCGCCACCCCGGCGCGCGCTGACCACAGGGCAAAGAGCGTAGACAGCAGCGTGGCCCAGCCCAAAGCGCCGCCGCTGGCCTTTAACAGGCCCTCTTCTAACTGCGTTTCCAGCAACAAGGCAGCATCGGGGGGCAGCAGATCGCGCATCAGCGCCATCTGATCGCGGATCGCCTGTGGGTCAAAGGCCAGACCCCAGATGGTGATGATCGCCGCCGCCGCCGGAAAGATCGCCAGAAAGGCGAAAAACGCAACGCCGGCGGAAATCAGATCCAGTTCGGCCTGTTCGGTGCGGCGGTAATAACGCCAGACCGCCGCCGAGGTTTTTGCCGAGATAAACCGTTCAAACATAACTCTGTCGCCATCCTGCTGGGGTGGGTCAGGCACAAGGTCGTGTAGGGGGTAGCGCAAAAGAAAAAGGGCGGCCAAAGGCACGCCCATTCCCTTGCAGTTTCAGTCGTTAGACTGAAATTACTGCGACAGTGCCACGCCGAGAACGACGAGCAGCAGCAGCGGAACGACGATGCCGGCGCTGATGCTGGAGGTCGGGCCGACGACGACGGCCTGAGGCTCGCCTTCAACAGCGACGATCACCGGGCCGCCAGCGAAAGCAGCGGTCGATGCGAGGGAAGCGGCGAGAACGATTGCAGAGGTCTTCATCATGGTAAGCTCCATTAGTTGAGGCGGATACAAAGCGCTGATTATCATACCATATCGGTTTGGGGAAGGCGCATTTAGAAAGTTCAGTCGATTATCATCTGTAGCTGCATTTTTTCCACACCGGGTTCGCGAACCTGCTGTGACTGGCGGATAATCCCACTTTTGTCGAACCAGTAGAGGTTCGTAAAGCCCCCTGCCGCACCTTCGCAGACCTCTAGCACTTTTTCGCTTATGTAGGTCAGACCCAGTACGGCAATTGTTTCGTTGTTAGAAACACTTAGCTGACAGGTGTAGATCTGGGTCTGTGTCTGATCAGCACCATCCAGCACATAATGCACCCGGCGCGTGGAACCGGATCCCTGGCGTAGTTGCTGCGCGGTAGGCGCCTCGGCCGACATCAGATCATTGCCAAAACCGCGTGTTGCAAGAATGACGCCATCGCGCAGGGCAAGGGTCTGATATTCCGGGTTGGCCCAGGTCACCACACCCGCGTTTTGCCCCAAAGGCACCATGAAGGTCGCCAGTCCCAGACTGCGGTCGGTCACGGCCATGACGGGTTGACCGCCTTCTTGCAGCACCCGCCGCCCCTCGGCCAAGGTGGCGGCGTCGGGTTCGATCGCGGCCCCCGCGACAGGCGGCGCGCCGGCCCCTTTCAGCTTGTCCAACTGAGCCTGAAAGATCGCCTTGATCGGTAGCGCCGGCGCGGATTTGTCCGATCCGCAACTGGCCAGAAGCAGCATCAAAGCCGTTTGCGCCCAGAACCGGGTCATTTCCAGAAACGGCCCCATTGTTCGTCCAGCCCGGTGGCGGAATAGTCGATCATCAGGTCATGCAGGCGGTCCGGCACCGACAGACGCGCCCCAGCGTCGCCTTCGAACGGGTGCAGGCTGATCGGGCGCGAGGCGCGATTGGGCTGGCCGGTCAGCCAGGACATCGGCACTTCGATGTTGATGCCCCGGTCGATGCCGCCCGCGCCGGTGGCATCGGTGACGGTCATATAGGTGCCCAGCTTCCAGCCGTTTTCAAAGCGGCGCGTCAGTGTCAGCGTGCCGCCCAGATCCCCCGCCAGATAGCGCCCCAGATCCAGTTGCGCCTGATACCCGGCCCCCAGAGCGACATAGCCCGAGACATGGCCTGTGGCCGTCTGATAGTCATATTGATCAAAGCCGAAGCCGCCGTTGGTGTCGCGCTGGCCGACGTAATTCGCCTCCGCGCCCAAGGCCCAGCGGCTGCCTGCGGGCATCCACAACACCTCGGTCGAGACACCGCCGAACATCTGCTCCAGGTAGCCAAGGGTCACGCGGCCGTAGAGGTTGGGACCAAGGCGGCCGTGCCAGGCCGCCGTCAGGGTTTCCAGCGCCGGATCGCCCTGATCGCGGTACAGATCGGCGTCGCTGCGCACCGGTTGCAGCCCGCCACCCGCGCCAGCCGACCCGGTGGCGACGTTGCTGAACCCGACCTTCGTGACCGATCCTTGCAACACAAGACCCGGAGCCGCCTCGTACCGTGCGGCCAGACGCAGGCCCACGTCACCAGAAACCGGCAGGCCGGGGTCCAGAAAGCGCAGACGGGCGTAAGGCGCGATCGACCAGGAAAAGTCGGGATAGATTGCGGGGTTGTAGGCCAGATTTTCCATCGGCGCGCCGACATCGGCAATCTGCGCCCGGTCGCGCAGCAAGGCAGCGTTGTTGCCCGCAAACTCCAACGCCTCGATATCGGACCGGCGCAGCACCACCTTCGACACCGGAACGCCGTCAACCATCGGCACGATTTCGAACACTTCAACCGACGCCGGCATCAGATGGGTCATGGCGCGCGCCACGCGGCCCACCGCCTGCGCTTCGGCATCCAGACTTGTGTTGCGGAACCGGACCTGCGCCGTGGTCGCGGTGTAACTAAGAGCTTCGATCTTCAGCCCGCTGCGCTCCAGAAACTTGCCAAGGTTTTCGATCAGGATCGGCTGAGCTTCGGTCTGGGTCACCCAGTCCGACGCCCAAGCCTCGGGGTCGGCGGCATAGGCGGGGCGCGGTTGCACCGGGGTCGGACCCGCGCCACCCATAGCGCCCCCCGGACGCTGGCCGGGGTCGAGGATGATCTGGGCTGACAGCCCGATTTCTGATCCGTACAGCGAATAAGCGCCAAAGCGCAGCATCTTGGAATGCTGGTATTCAAGGCCAAAGTTGATGGGGCTGGCGACATCGAAGGTGCCGCGCGCGCCCGCCTCCTCGGCATAGGCATCCGACGAATATTCGGCCTTGGCGGTCCAGCGGTCATTGATCCGCCATTCTATCCCGGCAAAGGGCGCGACATTGCCGGTGAACAGCTGATCCACCGCCAGCGTGCCATCGCCACTGGGCGCGGGTCGGGGGCCAAAGGGCGCACCCAAAGACCCGGCACTGGCCAGACGGCCCCAGCCAAGACCCCCGGTCACCGCAAGCCGATCCCCGAAATGTTTGGTCGCGGCGACATATTCGCCCGATTGCACGCCGGGGCCAAGGATATCCATCAGACCGACGGTGACGCTGGGCCGATAGGCGCCTTCCGTCAGGACGTGAAAGCGCAGATCCAGCGCGCGGTCGAAATACTGATCCAGCCCATCCGGTCCAGTACAGGAGGGCGGGCAGACCAGCGCATTCCAGTCCTTGGTCGTGGTGGTGCGCAAACTGCCCGACAGCCAGGGCGCGGCCTGATAGCTGATGGTGGTGCGGCTGATCGGTCCAAAGGTCGCGATTGAAATGCTAAGGTTTTCATCGGGCAAGACCCCGCCCGAAGGCATGTCAATCAGCCCTGGCGCGCCGGAAAAGTTCAGCGAAACGCCATTTTCCGCCAGAACCGGCCAAGCGACCAGAACCACGGCACCCAGCAAGGCAGCGCGGCAGGTCTGGGGAATCTTGGCCGAATAACCTGTCATGACGGACCTTGGTTGCTGCGCGCCAGTCTAGGGCTTTGCCGGGGGACGGCAACCAGATTTCGGGACCAGACCCCGCCCTTGCGCAATTAGCTGCGGTTGCGGGGATGCTTGAAACTGGGCCGGTCGCCGCTTTGCGCCTGAAAGCCTTCGACATAGGTGATCGCCAGTTGTCGGGCCGCATCGGCATCACCGCGCGTCACCGCCCTGCCCAGATCCTGCAAGGCAATCGCCATATCCAGTTCCGAAAGCGAATTTTCGCGCGCCCGCAGGATCTTGGCATGGGGGGTGGTCAACAGACCCTCACCAATCAACAATTCCTCATGCAGCTTTTCGCCGGGGCGCAGGCCGACAATTTCAATCTCGATATCGCCGTCGGGGGTGTCGGCGTCGCGCACCGTATAGCCCGAGGCTTCGATCATCTGCCGCGCCAGATCAAGGATCTTCATCGGCTTGCCCATGTCCAGCACGAACACATCGCCGCCCCGCGACGACCCGGAATGGGCGTAAGACCCCGCCAGCAGCACCAGACGCACGGCTTCGGAAATGGTCATGAAATAGCGCGTCACCTCTGGGTCGGTGACGGTCACCGGACCGCCGCGCGCGATCTGTTCGTTGAACAAAGGCACGACCGAGCCAGAAGAGCCCAGAACATTGCCAAAGCGCACCATGGAAAACACCGTCTTGCGCGACCGTTTGGCCAGATCCTGCACCACCATTTCTGCCAGCCGTTTGGACGCACCCATGATATTGGTCGGGCGCACGGCCTTGTCGGTGGAAATCAGGATGAAGCGTTCGACGCCCGAATCCTCGGCCGCGTCGGCAAGAACGCGGGTACCAAGGACGTTGTTCATCATCCCTGCTAGCGGGTTGGATTCGACCAGCGGCACATGTTTATAGGCCGCCGCATGCAGCGTCACCTGAACGCCGTTGCCCGCCATCACCGCCCGGCAAACCCGCGAATCGGTGACCGATCCCAACACCGGCACCAAAGCGATGTCATTGGCGCGGGGATCTTCGCGCAATTCGCGGTCGATGGCATACAGCGC
>JANNBI010000079.1:0-4380 GCA_031385345.1 Paracoccaceae bacterium
ATCGGTGGCCGTCGGGTCAACTCCGAAGGGTCTTTAGCCGGCGCGCATGTCACCATGGCCGAGGGCCTTCAGCGGCTGATTTCCGTCGTGGGCATTCCGCCGGAACAGGCGCTGAAAATGGCGATCAGCACCCCGGCGCACCTGGCCCAACAGCCCGCCCTTGCCAGCCCGGTGGCGCGCGATCTGTCCGATCTGGTCCTGCTGGACGCACAGTGGCAGATCACTGCCATGGGCGCGGATCTGGCGCTGGGTCAGGCCGCCTAACCCCGCCCCGGTCCCGCCTCCAGAAACGCTGCCAGCGTGCCCGGCCAACTGGGCGTCGCATCGCCCTTGGGCCAGCCTTGCCGGTAATCGCTGGGACGCCGGCCAAAGCATTTCCCGAAGGCATGGGCGAAATGTGACAGGGTGTTGAACCCCGAAGCGGTGGCAATGTCGCGCACGCTCAGCTTGGTGGAAATCAGCAGGACCCGCGCATGTTGCAGCCGCACCAAGGTGCCAAACTGCACCACGGTACAGCCCATCGCCTGACGAAACTGCCGTTCCAACTGGCGCTGCGAGGCACCCAAGGCGGTAGCGATATCCGGCACACTCAGCGGTTCCGCGATGTTTTGTTCGATCAGGGTCACCGCCTTGCGCACTGTATCGGGCAGCGCCTCCAACCCGGCAGACAGGGCGTGACGCTGCGGCGCGGTGGCCGGGCGCAGCGGGTTGTGCAGGATTTGATCTGCCACCTCGCCCGCCATGGCCTGCCCGTGCTGATCCCCGATCAGCCGCAGCATCAGATCGACCCCGGCCAACCCCCCGGCACAGGACAGGATCTTGTCGCCCAGCGTGTACAACTGTTCCTCAACCGCGATCTTGGCGAATTGTTCCTGAAACCCCGGCGCCCAGGACCAATGCACCGCGATGTTTTGCCCTGCCAGCAGCCCGGCCCGCGCCAGCACATAACAGCCCAGTTCCACCGCGCAGATTCGCGCGCCTTCACGCGCTTGCCGACGCACCCAGGCTTCGGTCTCGCGGTTGCGGTAATCTTCGGCCCCCCAACTGGCCAGCACAAACACCACCTCGCCGCGCCGGTTGCGATCGGGCGGCGTCTGCGCGCTGATGGTCATACCGTTGCTTGCCGCAATCTCTGGCCCGTCCAAAGACAGGATCTCCCAGGCAAACAGCGCCTGCGGGGCCAGATAATTTGCCACGCGCAGCGGTTCGATCATGGTGATCAGCGTTGCCATATTGAACCGCGGCAGGATCATAAAGCTGACCTTTGTGACCGCGGGCGGGGCGACGGGCGGCGACGGATCCAAGGTGCGGATTTTCGACATGACCGCAGGCTAACAGGCGAATTATCGACAGCAAAGCGCCGATACCGAAAAAGACCTATTTCCCGACAGGAAATTTTTTTGACACAGGGGTGCAAGCCTGCCTATCCTGCGCAGCAACAGGTTGCGGATGAAAATCAGGAGAGTGCAGATGACGAAACGGGTGGCAGTGATCGGGGCAGGGCCGTCAGGTCTGGCGGTTTTGCGGGCGTTTCAGTCGGCTGCCGCCAAGGGGCAAGCCGTGCCAGAGGTCGTCTGCTTTGAAAAGCAGGACAATTGGGGCGGTCTTTGGAACTACACCTGGCGCACTGGTCTGGATGAATACGGCGAGCCTGTCCACGGGTCGATGTATCGCTATCTGTGGTCCAACGGTCCCAAAGAGGGCCTTGAATTTGCTGATTATTCGTTCGAAGAACACTTCGGCAAACAGATCGCCAGCTATCCGCCCCGCGCCGTGCTGTTCGATTATATCCAAGGCCGCGTGCAAAAGGCCGGCGTCCGCGACCAGATCCGTTTCCGCCATCCCGTCCGCTTTGTGAAACATGATGCCAGCACCGGCAAATTCACCCTGACCGCGCATGATCTGAAATCCGACCGCATGTATGATGAGGTGTTTGACAATGTCATCATCGCCTCGGGCCATTTTTCCACCCCCAACGTCCCGGAATATCCCGGCTTCACCACCTTCAACGGTCGCATCATGCATGCCCATGATTTCCGCGACGCGATGGAGTTCAAAGGCAAGGATCTGCTGATCGTCGGCACCAGCTATTCAGCCGAGGATATCGGCAGCCAATGCTGGAAATACGGCGCGAATTCGATCACCGTGGCGCATCGCACCGCGCCGATGGGGTTCAACTGGCCGTCCAACTGGGCCGAAGTGCCGCTGCTGTCGCATGTCGATGAAGACACCGCCTATTTCAAAGACGGCACGTCAAAAAAGATCGACGCGATCATTCTTTGCACCGGCTACCAGCACCACTTCCCCTATCTGCCCGACGATCTGCGCTTGAAAACCCGCAACCGTCTGGCCACCGCCGATTTGTACAAGGGCGTGGCCTATGTCCACAATCCGGCACTGTTTTACATCGGGATGCAGGACCAGTGGTTCACCTTCAACATGTTCGACGCCCAGGCTTGGTGGGCGCGCGATGTGATCATGGGCCGCATCGCCATCCCCGCCGACAAGGCCGCCTTGCTGCAAGACGTGGCGGACCGGGTCGCGGGCGAAGATGCGGGCAAGGACGCCCATGACGCCATTCATTATCAGGGCGACTATGTGAAAGAGCTGATAGGGGAAACCGACTACCCCAGCTTTGACGTTGACGGCGCCTGCGAGGCGTTTTTCGAATGGAAGCACCACAAGGCCGAGGGCATCATGACCTTCCGCGACCATGCCTATCGCTCGGTCATCACCGGCACCATGGCCCCGGTGCATCACACCCCCTGGAAAGACGCGCTGGAGGATTCGATGGACAGTTATTTGCGCAACTGATCCGATCCGGGCATTTTGCGCGGCCCCAGGAAACAAACTTTCGCAAAGTTAATAAATTTCTCGCCAGAACGGGTTTGGCATGCATAATCTGCGACATCTGGGCGCACCCCAGTCAGTTTGTAGTCAGTCTGAACGGACAAACAATGCGGCGGCCCTTCGGGGTTAGACCGCGAAAACCAAAGGGAGCAAGGGAATGAGTGACACATCTGGTTCGGGCCAAATGGTTCGGGCGCTGGATTGGAAGGGCGCCTTCTGGGTCGCGGCTGGCGTGCCGCCTCTGGTGCTGTTTTCCATCGGCGGCATTGCCGGCACCACCGGCAAACTGGCCTTCCTCGTCTGGATCATCTCGATGATCATGGGCTTTCTGCAAAGCTTTACCTATGCCGACATGGCCGGCATGTTCGGCAACAAATCCGGCGGCACATCGGTTTACGGCGCAACCGCGTGGTTGCGCTATTCCAAACTGGTCGCGCCGCTGTCGGTCTGGTGCAACTGGTTCGCCTGGTCGCCGGTGCTGTCACTCGGTTGCGCCATCGCGGCGGGCTATATCCTGAATGCCCTGTTCCCGATCCCCTTGGCCGAAAGCGCTCAGGTCGTGGACTGGATCGCGGCCAATCTGGCCAGCTACACCGCTGAAACTCAAAGCGTCATCGACTATATGGCCGCCAATGCCGGCACCGCCCTGCCCGACGCGATCACCGCCGTCGCCACCGCTGACGGCGTGTCGGCCCTGACCCCGGCCTTCCGCGTGTTCGAGGCCGCAAGCCTGAACATCCCCGGTCTGGGTGTGTTGCATTTCAATTCGACCTTCCTGATCGGTGTCGCGCTGATGCTGCTGATCCTTGTGATCCAGCACCGCGGCATCGCCTCGACCGCGACAGCGCAGAAATGGCTGGCCATCATCGTGCTGGTGCCCTTGCTGCTGGTCGGTCTGGTGCCGATCTTCACCGGCGCGATCAACACGATGAACGTCACCAACCTGCTGCCCCCCACCGCCGCCTATTCCGGCGTTGACGGCACCTGGGACATCGGCGGCTGGACCCTGTTTCTGGGCGGTTTGTACATCGCCGCCTGGTCCACTTATGGGTTCGAAACCGCCGTTTGCTATACGCGGGAACTGAAAGACCCGAAAACCGACACGTTCCGCGCCATCTTCTATTCGGGCCTGCTGTGCGCGGTGTTCTTCTTTATCATCCCCTTCGCCTTTCAGGGCGTTCTGGGGACCGAAGGCATGCTGGCCACCGGCATCGTTGACGGCACCGGCATTGCCGAAGCTTTGGGCAACATGGTTGGCGGCGGCGCGGTGATCACCCAGATCTTCGTGATCCTGATGATTGCTGCCCTGTTCATGGCGATCATGACCGCCATGGCCGGATCGTCGCGCACGCTGTACCAGGGTTCTCGCGATGGCTGGCTGCCGAAGTACCTCGGTCAGGTCAACAGCCACGGTGCGCCGCGTAATGCGATGTGGACCGACTTCTGCTTCAACGTCATCCTGCTGGCGCTTGCGTCGGATGTTGGCGGCTACTTCTACGTCCTTGCGATTTCCAACGTCGGCTACATCCT
>JANNBI010000100.1:0-1612 GCA_031385345.1 Paracoccaceae bacterium
GCACCGCCCTTGGAGATCAGCCGGTCAATGCGGATGCGGCGCAGGATCAGGCTGTCGGGGTGATCCTTCAGCATGACCAGCGCCTCGGCGGCCACGGCGTCGCGCGCCGCCCCGTCGCGTTTGGTCACGGCGGTGCGGTAATCCAGCGCCACCCGGATCGGTTGCAGGGCGGGATCATCGGGGGTCAGGGTCAGGGCGGCGCGGCCATGACGCTCCACCTCGTCCCAATTGCCCAGCTCGACCGCCAGTTCCGCCAGCATGCGGCGCACCGCGGGGGTGTCGGGATATTGTTCGATCAGGCGCAGATACTGGCCATAAGCCTCGGCGGTCTTGCCCTGGCTGACCAGAATCTCGGCATAGGTCTGCCGGGCTTCCTTGTGAAAGCCGTTGTATTTGAACACGTTGCGAAATTCCAGCAGGGCGCGTTCGGCATCGCCCTTTTCCAGATAGGTCAGGCCGGACTGGTAATAGCCTTCCGCCTTTTCCTCCGAGGTCTTGCAGGCGGACAGCGCAAGGCTGGCGGTCAAAAGGCTGGCAAGCAAAAGAACACGCATCATAGGGGGACTGCTTTCAAATCACGACAGAAGGTTGCTTGTCATAAAACATGGGCAACCTTGGGGCAGCAAAACGACTTTTCGTGAGGCCGCCGGTGGTGGATGGTGGGCGGCTTTAGTAGCCGGTGGCGTTCAACACCACCCGCACCGTGGCCACCAGCATCCGCAGATCGGTGCCCAGCGACAGATCGCGTTCATAGTCGCGGTCAAACAGCGCGCGGTCGGCAAAGCTGCTTTCGTTGCGCCGCGACACCTGCCAGGGGCCGGTGATGCCCGGCCGCAGCCGGTAATAGGCGCTGCCGGGGTACAAGACGCGCTGATCGGGCATCATCGGGCGCGGTCCGACCAGGCTCATGTCGCCCAGAACCACGTTCCACAGCTGCGGCAGCTCATCCAGCGACGATTTGCGCAGAAGGCGGCCGGCCATGGTGATGCGCGGATCCTGCTTCAGCTTCTGATCGCGGTCCCATTCGGCCCGCGCGGCCGGATCGGCGGCCAGATGCGCCTCTAGTTTGGCTTCGGCCCCGACCACCATCGAGCGCAGTTTCCACATGCGAAAGCTTTTGCCGCCGCGGCCGATCCGGGTCTGCGAATAGAAGGGATTGCCGCCGTCCAAAGCCGCCAGCAGCGCCAGCAGCACCACGACGGGCAGGATCACCGGGGCGGCCAGCAGCACGGCCAGCAGGTCAAGACCGCGCTTCAGGCGGCGCCGGTACAGACCTTTGGTGAACGGCAAATCCGCCGTTGCGGCCAAAGAAGGATCATATTGAATTGTCATGAAAGGGTTCCGCAACTATTATCCACACCTGAACGTCAGACCGCCATAATCTGGTGGCGATCCGGCGGTCCTGCCCGCTTTGTTTCAACCGGCTGCGCGGCAGCCGGCCTTAAAAAAGCCTTTATCTGGCCTGACCTGACAATGTGATTACACGTTCGGTCAGCTTCCGACAATGAGTTTCAAAGTTTCATGATGAACACTGCGCCACTGATTGCCGATGGGCAGAAATTCCCGCAAAAAACCGCAAATTGTTTCCACAACCCGCCCTATCCCCGCCCTA
>JANNBI010000118.1:0-5365 GCA_031385345.1 Paracoccaceae bacterium
GGTCGAGATCAAGTTGCAGGATTACCGCGACGAGACCGGGGTGTATGACGGGATTGCCAGCATCGAGATGTTTGAAGCCGTGGGCGAGAAATACTGGCCGACCTATTTCAACACCGTGCTGAACCGCCTGCGTCCGGGCAAGAATGCGACCTTGCAGATCATCACGATTCGCGAGGAACGATTTGAAAGCTATCGCAAGTCGGTGGATTTCATTCAAAAATACATTTTTCCGGGCGGTATGTTGCCCTCTCCGACCGTGTTGCGGCGCGAGGTCGAAAAAGCCGGGCTGAAGGTTCTGGGGTCGATCGAATTTGGCAAAAGCTACAGCCAGACCCTGCGGCGCTGGCACGAGGTGTTCAATGCGCGCTGGGCCGATGTGGCGCGGCAAGGCTTTGATGACCGGTTTCGGCGGATGTGGAATTTTTACCTGACCTCTTGCGCTGGTGCCTTTGAAGGCGGCAATTGTGACGTGACCCAGATTACGATTACCCGCCCCAGTTGACAGGAGCCTGACCAATGCCCACCGCCGCGAAACTTGTGGCCGCCATCGCCTTGGCGGCGGTGATGTACCTTGCCACGGTGAACTTCATTCCCGGATTGCCGCAGGGCACCCAGACCGGATACATCCGCGAAATCGCGGCCGTCATCGGGTTTTTCTGCGGTTGGTTCTTTGTCGGCCGGGTTCCGGGCAATACCCTTCCCGAGGCGATGTCCACCGGGGTGAAGGGGGCGGTGATTGCCTGTTTCTGGGTGCTGCTGGCGGCTTCGGGCTATTTGATGATCCGCCGGTCGATGCGGATGATGTATGATGGCGTGTTCGACGCGGTTCTTGGGGTGTTCGAACAACTGATCGAACTGGGCGCGCTGTTGTTCGTGCCGGGGGTGATCGGGGTGCTGCTGTTTGGCGGTCTGGCGGTGGGTGCGGTGGCACGCGGGGCGGCCCGGCGCTGGAAATGACGCAGATCAGGGTCGCGGGGCTGCTGGCGAGTGACGCGCTGCGCAAGGCGGTTCTGGGACGATGGAGTGCTGCAATCGATGGGGTACTGGCGGGGCTGACAGATCAGGATCTGGCCCGGCTGACACATTTTCAGCTGGCACTCACCGGGCAGGGGCCGACGTTTGATGCCGAAGGTGGGCTGGTTTTCAAAGCCGATGCGCCGGATCTGCCGGAACACCTCTTGGTGGCCGCAGCGGTAGATATCATGGCCGGTTTGGGACATGTTGATCCTTTGTCGCAGCACGACCGGCGCGGGGCGATATTGGTGCGCGCCGCCAGCCGGGTGATGGCGAAGCAGACCGGCCCGACCAGCCTGCGCCACGACGCTGACCCCGGGGATCTGAACGCGGTGGCGCTGCGCCAGCCCTATGCCCGGTTTTTCGCCATGGAAGAGGTCGATATCGGCTGGCGGCGGTTTGATCGGTCCATGGTGCCGCCAGTCACCCGCGCCGCCTTTGTGTCCGGCGATGCGGTGACGGTTCTGCCCTACGATCCGCGCCGCGACCGGGTGCTGCTGATCGAACAATTCCGCGCCGGGCCGCATCTGCGCGGCGATCCCCAGCCATGGCAGCTGGAGGCGATTGCCGGGCGCATCGACCCAGGCGAGATGCCCGAAACCGCTGCGCGCCGTGAAGCGGTGGAGGAGGCGGGGCTGGATCTGGGCGAATTGCTGTTCGTGGCGGGTTATTATCCCAGTCCCGGTGCCGTGACCGAATATCTGCATTCCTACGTGGCGCTGGCCGAGCTGCCGGATGGGGTGGCAGGCGTGTTCGGTCTGGCCAGTGAACATGAGGATATTCGCGGCCATCTGATCGGGTTTGACCGGCTGATGGACCTGATCACCAGCGGGGAAGTGGCCAATGCGCCGCTGATCCTGACCGCCTATTGGTTGGCGCGTGAGCGGTCGCGGCTGCGCGGCTGACGGCAGAAAGCGGGGGGGGACATGCCCCCCCTCATTCCCGAACTTCGCTGCAATTCAAACAGGTTACAGCGCCAGTTTCGTCCAGGCGGCATTGCGTTTTGACGACCGCACGCAGGCATCGACAAAGGCCACACCCTCCAGCCCTTCCTGCAGACCGGGGAAGTTGACGGCGGCGTCCAAAGCCGTGCCATCCCGCCGCGCGATAATGGCGCGGGCGGCCTCGGCATAGATATTCGCGAAGCCTTCCAGATAGCCTTCGGGATGGCCCGAGGGGATGCGCGTCATCCGTGCCGCCGCCTCACCCGAACCCGGACCGCCGCGCGTCAACCGATAGGCCGGGGCGCCGAGGGGTGACACCCAAAGGTAATTCGGGTTTTCCTGATGCCATTCCAGCCCGCCCTTGGAGCCATAGATCTTGATTTTCAGCCCGTTCTCCTCGCCCGAGGCGACCTGTGAACACCACAGCATTCCCCGCGCGCCGTTGGTATAGCGCATCAGGACATGGCCGTTGTCATCGACCCGGCGGCCCGGCACGAAAGCCTGCAAATCGGCGGCCAGCGTGTCCATTGTCAGGCCGGACATGAAATTGGCCAGATTGAACGCATGGGTGCCGATGTCACCGGTTGACCCGCCAGCCCCGGACCGCGCCGGATCGGTGCGCCAGTCGGCCTGCTTTTGCCCGGTCTGTTCGATCGGCTCTGACAGCCAATCCTGAATATATTGCACATTCACCAGCCGGATGTCGCCCAGATCCCCGGCGGCGATCATCTCACGCGCCTGACGGACCATCGGATAGCCGGTGTAATTATGCGTCAGGGCAAACACCACGCCCGAGGCGGCGGCGGCCTTGGCCAGTTTCTTGGCTTCTGGCAGGGTGGCGGTCAGCGGCTTGTCGCAGATCACATGAATGCCGCGTTTCAGAAACTCCATCGCGACGGGGGCATGCATGTGGTTTGGGGTGACGATGGCCACCGCCTCAATCCCGTCCTTGCGCCTCGCCTCGCGTGAGGCCATGTCCGCGAAAGAGCCATAGCTGCGCGCCACCCCCAAATCAGCGGCTGAGGCGGCGGATTTTTCCGGGTCCGATGAAAACGCGCCGGCAACCAGTTCATACTGATCGTCCAGCCGTGCCGCGATGCGATGCACGGCACCAATAAAGGCCCCGCGTCCACCGCCCACCATTCCAAGGCGGATGCGGGGCGCGCGGGCAACATGGGCGGCGGTTATGGCCATGGTCGGTGTCCTTTCAGAGGGTCCAATGCGCCTTTATCAGCGCGATTGCGGCAGAGGCGAGGTCAAGTTCGTCGTCAAACAGGGGCCGCCAGATGCGGGTGGCGGCGGCAATTTCGGGCAGGGCCAGACCAAAAGCCTCAACCGAGATCCAATGATCATATCCCGCGCCGTGCAGCGCCTGCAACGCCGGGACGATAGCCGCATGTCCGGCACCGGGGATGCCGCGATGATTTTCCGACAGATGGAAATGCGCGACGGCGGGCAGGGTGTCGATCAGGGCGCGGGTCGGGTTGGCTTCTTCTATATGGGCGTGGAAGGTGTCGTACAGATAACCGTAATTCGGACGCCCCACCTTGGCCACCAGACGCGCGGCGTCAGCGGCGGTGGTCAGGGCATAGCATTCAAACCGGTTCAAAGGTTCGACCGCCAGACGCAAGGATGGGCCGGCGCGGTCAGCCATTGACTGATGGGAGGTCACAAGCCGGTCCCATTCGTTGGCGGTGATGCCGCGACCGGTGAACTGACCCAAAGGTTGGGTAAAGGGCCCCGCGATCAGACTGGCCCCCATGTCTTGCGCCCTGTCCACCAGCCAATGCAGATGATCCCGGCCGCGCTGCGCCACGGTTTCATCGTCCGACAAGGGGTTGTGACCGGCATCGGGCAGGGTGCCGATCAGGGCAGGCTCCAGCCCGGCATCACGTACCATCTGGCCCGCAATATGCGCCTGCGCCGCGCTGCCGTCGAAAAACGGCACCTCAACCCCGTCATACCCCAAGGCTTTCAGCCGGGCCAGAACCGGCAGATGTGACAGTCCCAACTGGGCAGTCCACAACAGCAGATTGATGCCGATCTTCACGGGATGCTCTTTTTCTATCCGAAATGCTGCGTCGCGGGGGCCAGATTTAGCCCCCACGACCCGATTTAGTCCAGCCCCAGCATCCGGCGATTTGCAGCGCGGTCGGTGCCCGCATCCGCAAAATCGTCAAAGGCCTTTTCAGTCACGCGGATGATGTGGTTGCGCACAAACTCCGCCCCTTCGCGGGCGCCGTCCTCGGGGTGTTTCAGGCAGCATTCCCATTCCACCACCGCCCAGCCCGCGAAATCATGCTGCGCCAGTTTAGAGAAGATGCCACCGAAATCGACATGGCCGTCGCCGGGGCTGCGGAAGCGGCCCGCTCGGTTGATCCAGGACTGAAACCCGCCATAGACGCCTTGACGCCCGGTCGGGTTCAGCTCAGCATCCTTGACGTGGAACATCTTGATCCGTTCGTGGTAGATGTCGATATGGTCCAGATAATCAAGCGCTTGCAGGACATAATGGCTGGGATCGTACAGCATGTTGGCGCGGGGGTGGTTGTTGACCCGCTCTAGAAACATCTCGAACGTGACGCCGTCATGCAGGTCTTCGCCGGGGTGGATTTCATAACAAACATCCACACCCATCGCATCGGCATGGTTCAAAAGCGGGGTCCAGCGGCGGGCCAATTCGTCAAAGGCTTCCTCGACCAGACCCGCCGGGCGCTGCGGCCAAGGGTACAGATAGGGCCAGGCCAGCGCGCCGGAAAAGGTGGCGTGTTCGGTCAGCCCCAGATTGCGGCTGGCGGTCAGGGCCTTGGTCACCTGGCCGGCAGCCCATTCGGCCCGCGCCTTGGGGTTGGCGCGCACTTCGGGTGCGGCAAAGCCGTCAAACTGGGTGTCATAGGCCGGATGGACCGCGACCAACTGGCCCTGCAAATGCGTTGACAGCTCGGTGATCTGGATACCGTTGTCGGCGGCCTGGCCCTTGATCTCGTCACAATAGGTGGTCGAGGTCGCCGCCCGGTCCAGATCAAACAGCCGCGCGTCCCAACTGGGCACCTGCACCCCGACATAGCCGCAATCGGCCGCCCATTTGGTGATCCCCCCCCAAGTGTTGAACGGGGCGGCGTCGCCGGCGAATTGGGCAAGAAACAGGGCCGGGCCCTTTATGGTCTTCATGGAACGCTCCTTACAATCCGGTTTTGAAATCGGACAGGGTGGGAATTTGCAGATCTTGGGCGTGGTCAGGCGCGCGGCCCTCTATAGCGGCCATAACCGCGTCTGCCAGAAAATGTCCAGCACGCGCGACATCTTCGCGGCCGACAATGATCTCGGGGCGGAAGCGGTGCAAAAAGCCGATGGCTTCCTTGGAGGCAAGGTCAAAATCGCGGCCGATCTTCAGCCCGCAGCTTTCC
>JANNBI010000147.1:0-5654 GCA_031385345.1 Paracoccaceae bacterium
ACTCCACCCCGCCCCCGCCTTCAATGTCGCCAAAATCTTCCCAAGGGGGCGCGGGGGGTTGGCCCCCCGATCATGCCAAGCCTTACCCCGCATCAAAACGGCGCGCGCGCAACAGGACAAGCAGCGTCCGGTCTCCGCGGCGCCTTTGGGCCGCCTATTCCGTGGCTTGCAGCCCGGTCCCTTGCCCCACCACCATCACGAACAACCGGCCCGGATTCAGCAGCCGCTTGGCCACCCGCGCCACGTCCTCCAGCGTCACCGCCTCAACCAGCGCATTGCGGGTCTTGGGATAGTCCGGCGACAGGCCCAGACTTTGCATCCCCACCATGATCCCGGCAATCGCGCCATTGCCATCAAACCGCAGCGGATACGACCCGGTCAAATAGCGTTTCGCCGTCGCCAACTCCTCTTCGGTAATGCCGGTGTCGGCCATCCGCGCCCATTCCGCCCGCAACACCTCCACCGCCTCGCCCGCCGTCGCCACCCCGGTCGCAAACGAGCCCGAGATCATTTCCCCCTGATCAAAGGCCGCCAAGGACGACCGCGCGCCATAGGTCAGCCCGCGCTTTTCGCGCAAGGCATCCATCAGGCGCGACCCGAACCGATCACCGCCCAGAACCTCGTTGATCACCACGGCGGCAAAATAATCCGGATCATCGAACCGGATCCCCGGCGCGGCAAAAGCCACCGTCGCCTGCGGCCCCGGAAATTCCTGCACCGCCAGCCCGGCTGTGGCCGTCACGTCCGCCCGCCCCGGCAGCGCTGCCCCGGTCGCGGGCAAATCGCCCAGCAACCGGTCCAGCAAGACCCCCAGTTCCGCCGCCGAGATATCGCCTGCCGCCGCCACCACCATCCGGTCCCGCGCCAAGGCCCCCCGGTGCGCAGCCACGATATCGTCCCGCGTCAGCGCCGCAACCGTGGCTTCTGTCCCATCCGCCGGCATCCCATAAACATGCCCCGGAAACATCCGCGCCCACATCGCATTTCCGGCAATCGCGCCGGGATCCTTGGCTTCGGACCGAAGATTGGCCAGAACCTGACCGCGCACCCGCTCCACCGCGTCACCGTCGAACCGGGGGGATATCAGCGCCTGCCGCAGCAAATCGACCGAGGCATCGCGGTTTTCCGTCAGGAACCGCGCCCGCACCGACACCCCGTCCAGATCGCTGCCAAAATTGAACTCTGCCGCCAACCCGTCGCGTGCGGCGGCAAAGCCCTGCGCGTCCAGATCCCCGGCCCCCTCTTCGATCAGCGCAGTCATCAGATTGGTCGCACCCCGCTTGTCCGCCGCATCCAGCGACGTGCCGCCCTGAAACCGGACCGACAGCGCGGTAAAGGCGATGCCGTGATCCTCCACCAGCCAGGCCGTGATCCCGCCGGGAGAGGTGACAACCTGAATCTCCGCCTCGGCCCAGACCGGCAGCGCCAACACAGCGAATCCCAACCCGATCAAACCCTTGCGCAGCCGCCCGGCCATGCTTGAAACCTGCCCGATCATGGCGTCACCTCCTGCCCAGACAACCATCCTGTCACCGATTGCTCGGGCACCAGAACCTCACGCGCGACGGCCATCACATCCTCGGCCGTCACCGCCGCCAGCACCTTTGGCCAATCCTGCACATCCGCCACGGTTAACCCCACGGTCAGCGCCGCGCCGTATTTCTGTGCCAACCCTTGTGTGCTGTCGGCGGCATAGATATCCGCCGCACGCACCTGCGCCTTGATGCGCGCGAACTCCTCGGCATCGACGCCATCGGTCAGGAACCCGGCCAGAACCCGGTCCAACGCCGCCTCGGCGTCCGCCAACGTCACCCCCGGCAGCGGCACCACGGTGATCTGCAAACTGCTTTCGTCGATCGACGTGCCGTCATAGCCCGCCCCGGCATAGACCGCGATCTGCGCGTCAAACTGCAAGGCCCGCGCCAGCACCGAAGTGGTGGGATTGCCCCCCAACAATTCCGACAACAAAACCATCGCGGCGGCCTTTTTCTGGTCGCCGGGGTTGCGCTCGGGCGCAAGATAGGCCCGCGTCACATAGGGTTCGGACACCCGTTCATCGACCATCGCGATCCGGCGCGGCGCCAGTTGCGGCGGCTCTGTAGGCCGCAGACGGGGGACGATGGCATCGGAGGCCGCCAACCCGCCGAAATGCTTTTCGGCCATGGCCTTGACCTGATCCACCGTCACATCGCCCGCCACCACCAATATCGCATTGTTGGGCGCATAATTGGCCTTGTAAAACGCCACCGCATCCTCGCGCGTCAGCGCCTCCATCTCGTGTTTCCAGCCGATCACCGGGCGTCCGTAGGGATGGTTCATGTACAAGGCCGCATCCATCTGCTCTCCCAGCAGGGCAGATGGTTCGGAATCCGTGCGCTGCGCGCGTTCCTGAATGATCACGTCGCGTTCGGTCAGCGCATCGGCTTCGGTCAGCTTCAGACCGACCATGCGGTCAGCCTCCATTTGCATCATCCGGTCCAGTTCGGCGGCGGCAACCCGTTGGAAATACGCGGTATAATCGTATGAGGTAAAGGCGTTGTCACTGCCCCCCGTCGCTTCGACCGTGGCAGACAACTCTCCGGGGGCCAGATTTTCGGTACCTTGGAACATCAGATGCTCCAGAAAATGCGCTACGCCGGAACCGCCCGGCGCCTCGTCCGCCGCCCCGATCCGGTACCAGACCATGTTGACCACGACCGGGGCGCGGTGATCTTCGATCACCACGGCCTGCAACCCATTGGCCAGACGAAACTCGCTGACCTCGGCGGCAAGGGCGGGCGGGCATAGCGCCGCCGCCACCACAAACCAAGGCGCGACGCCGTGGGTAAACTGCCGGATACGCATCGCGACCTCCATCAAGGGACTACTTAGAAGGCTAATGCTTTGATCGGCGGTGACAAGCGGCCCCGCGCAATCATGTCGCAGATGTGAGAAGCCGGTTCGCCTGTCTGAACGACGGGCCGGTCTATTCGCCACCCAGCCGGGGCGGGGCAGAGGGCGTGGCCACACCAGCCTGCCGCCAGCGTTCCAGTTCCGCCTGCTGATCCAGCGCCATCTTGCGATAGGCGTCGAAATAGACGTTGACGTTGAACAACTGCTCCAGCGGGCGGCCCTTGTTGGTCTGCCGCCATTCCAGATCCTCGGCCGCCAGCACCTCGCGGACTGCCGCCAGAATGCCGAACCGGCGGACATGGGCGATCAGCCCCTGATCGCTGGCGGGAACCGCGCCGTCATCCGCCCCCGGCCGCCCGCCCAGCGCCAGGATCGCATCGGCGCGCGGGTTCTGGTCGGTCAGATTGGATCCACCCGGCGTAGGTTCGGGCAAAGAGGCGATATCTTCGGGCATTTCCAACGCCTTGGGCGGCTGGATGCCGAATTCATCCGGCCCGGCAGTGGACGATCGCAGGTTCATCAACTCTGGCGTTCCATCCGACGCACATCCGGCCAGCGCCGCGACCAAAGCCACCACCGCCCACCGCATGTTGCCAATTCCCACCATTCGCGCCCCCGTCCGACTGCCCCAAAGGCGCGGCTTCGGCCCCGTTTTATCCCAAGCGCCGGCCAAGGTCACGCGGTCTTTCCGCGCGTGCCGGTAAACAGCACCAACCCCAGCGCCCCGGCAAAAATCGCAACATCCGCGATGTTAAAACTGAAGGGGTTTTCGATCCCGCAGCAGGACATGTTCAGAAAATCCGCCACCGCGCCATAAACCAGCCGGTCCACCACATTGCCAAGCGCTCCACCCACCAGCAACCCGGCCGAAATCTCGGCCCATTTGCCGCCCTCGCGCCGCACCCAGATCACCACCCAGGCTGAAATTCCCAAGGCCAGCGCAATCAAAATCCAGCGCGTCGCATCGCTGTCCGACGACAAAAGGCCAAAGTTCACCCCCCGGTTCCACGCCATGCGGAACACCAGAAACGGGTCGAACAGGTCATATTCGCCAATGTCTTTCAGGTTCAACCACTGCACCACGGCCCATTTGGTCACCTGATCCAGCGCAAAAGTCAGTCCCGCCCAAATCGCCACCCTGCGCATCCGCACTCCCTTCCCCTCAGGTCGTTTCACCTAGGGCCGTTTCACCTCGGGCTTTTTCACCTCAGGCGCCTTCAATGTGGCTCAAATATTCCCACGGGGGTAGACTTGTGTTTTTCATGAAAAACACAAGTTTGGGGGTGTGAAACCCCCGTTGCTCCGGTTGGCGAAAACCCGCCACATCAGTGCCGGAAATGCCGCTGCCCGGTGAACACCATCGCCAGCCCCGCCGCATCTGCCGCCGCAATAACCTCGTCGTCACGCATCGACCCACCGGGTTGAATGATCGCCGTCGCCCCGGCCTGCGCCGCCGCGATCAGCCCGTCGGCAAAGGGAAAGAACGCATCCGAGGCGACGACGGACCCTTGCGTCGGGCTGACCGCCAGCCCCAAAGCCTCGGCCATGTCGCCCGCCTTGCGCGCGGCGATGCGGGTGCTGTCGATCCGGCTCATCTGGCCCGCGCCCAGGCCCACGGTCGCGCCGTCTTTCACATAGACAATCGCGTTGGATTTCACATGCTTGGCGACTTTCCACGCGAACAACAGATCGGCCAGCTCGGCCTCGGTCGGGGCGCGCGCGGTGACCAGCTTCAGATCATTGCGCCCGATCATCCCGGCGTCGCGGTCCTGCACCAGCATCCCGCCCGCCACCTGCCGATAGGCCAGCCCGCGCGCCCTTGGGTCGGGCAGGCCCGCCGTTGTCAGCAGACGCAGGTTCTTCTTGGCGGCAAAAATCGCCTTGGCCTCGTCGCTGGCCCCCGGAGCGATCACCACCTCGGTGAACAGCTTGCAGATCTCCTCGGCGGTTTCGGCGTCAAGGGCGCGGTTCAACGCGATGATGCCGCCAAAGGCGCTGGTCCGGTCGCAATCGAACGCCCGCCCATAGGCTGCGCGCAGCGTTTCGCCCCGTGCCACACCGCAGGGATTGGCATGTTTGATGATCGCCACCGCCGGACCCTCGGCGGGGTCGAATTCTGCCACCAGTTCAAAGGCCGCATCGGTGTCGTTGATGTTGTTATAAGACAGATCCTTGCCCTGCCATTGCCGCGCCGTGGCCACGCCCTGCCGCCCCGAACCATCGGTGTAAAACGCCGCCTTCTGATGCGGGTTTTCGCCGTAGCGCAGCCCCTGCGCCAGCTTTCCGGCAAAGGCGCGGTGTTTTGGCACTTCAACCTTGACCGCCCCCGCCATCCATGTGGACACCGCCGTGTCATATGCCGCCGTGCGCCCATAGGCCGCCACCGCCAGCCTTTGACGATAGGCCAGACCCGTCGATCCGTCCTGCGCCTTCATTTCGGCCAACAGCCCGTCATATTCGGCCGGATCGGTGACCACGGCGACAAAGCCATGGTTCTTGGCCGCAGCCCGGATCATTGCCGGGCCGCCAATATCGATGTTTTCGATGCAATCGGCGTAACTGCCGCCCTTGGCCACCGTCTCTTCAAAGGGATACAGATTGACGATCAGCAGGTCGATCGGCTCAATCCCGTGGGCGGCCATGGCCACCAGATGCTCGTCATCATCGCGCAGGGCCAGCAACGCGCCATGGATGTTCGGGTGCAGCGTCTTGACCCGCCCGTCCATCATTTCCGGAAATCCAGTGACCTGCGCCACATCGCG
>JANNBI010000151.1:0-9113 GCA_031385345.1 Paracoccaceae bacterium
TTCGCCTGTTCGAACATGTCGCGGACGCGGGACGCACCCACGCCGACGAACATCTCGACAAAGTCCGACCCGCTGATGGTAAAGAACGGCCCCCCCGGCACCGGTAAAACCCTGCTGGCGCGCGCGATTGCTGGCGAGGCCGGGGTTCCGTTCTTCAGCATCTCTGGGTCTGATTTTGTTGAGATGTTCGTCGGTGTCGGTGCATCCCGTGTGCGCGACATGTTCGAGCAGGCCAAGAAAAACGCGCCCTGCATCGTGTTCATCGACGAAATTGACGCTGTTGGCCGCGCCCGCGGTGTCGGCATCGGCGGCGGCAATGACGAGCGCGAGCAGACGTTGAACCAACTGCTGGTCGAGATGGACGGCTTTGACGCGAATGAGGGCGTGATCATCGTGGCGGCCACCAACCGCAAGGACGTTCTGGACCCGGCCTTGCTGCGTCCGGGCCGGTTTGACCGCCAGATCTATGTGCCGAACCCTGACATAAAGGGCCGCGAAAAGATCCTGAACGTTCATGCGCGCAAAGTGCCGCAGGGGCCGGATGTGGATCTGCGCATCATCGCGCGCGGCACGCCCGGGTTCTCGGGTGCCGACCTTGCCAACCTGGTGAACGAGGCGGCGCTGATGGCGGCGCGGGTCGGGCGGCGGTTCGTGGCGATGATCGACTTTGAACAGGCCAAGGACAAGGTCATGATGGGCGCAGAACGCCGGTCAATGGTTCTGACCGACGATCAAAAGGAAATGACCGCCTATCACGAGGCCGGCCATGCGATCGTGGGGATGAGCCTGCCGAAATGCGATCCGGTCTATAAGGCCACAATCATTCCGCGCGGCGGTGCGCTGGGTATGGTGATGAGCCTGCCAGAGTTCGACCAGCTGAACATGCACAAGGATCAGTGCAAACAGCGGCTGGCGATGACCATGGCGGGCAAAGCGGCCGAGATCATCAAATGGGGCGAAGATTCGGTGTCGAACGGTCCGTCCGGCGATATCATGCAAGCCTCGGGTCTGGCCCGGGCGATGGTTCTGCGCTGGGGCATGTCGGACAAGGTCGGCAATATCGACTACTCTGAGGCACATGCGGGATACAGCGGCAACACCGGTGGATTCTCGGTCTCGGCTGATACCAAGACGATGATCGAGGCCGAGGTGAAGCGGTTGATCGACGACGGCTATGAGCTGGCCCGCAAGACGATCCTGGAGAAATCCGAAGAGTTTGAGCGGCTGGCCAAGGGATTGCTGGAGCATGAGACGCTGACCGGTGAAGAGATCAAGCGGATCGTGGCCGGATTGCCCCTGCATGAGGACAAGGGCGCCGAACCTCCGGCGGCCAGCGGTGGTGGCGGATCGGCAACGGTTGTCAGCATCCCCAAGACGCGGGCGCGCAAGCCCAAGGCCAGCCCCGAGCCTGAACCCTTGGCATGACCGCCAAGACCCCCGATCGGGCCCCGGAACGGGCCCATGACTGGGATCCCGGTGCCTATGCAAGGTTTCGCGCCGAAAGGCTGCGGCCAGCTCTGGATCTGATGATGCAGATAGAGGCTCCACCTTCGGGTGGGGTCTTTGATTTGGGCTGTGGCGACGGGGCTGCGGCGGGGGCGCTGCGGGCGCGGTTTCCGAAACGGGTGCTGGTGGGGGTCGATGCGTCCCCGGCGATGCTGGCCAAGGCCAAGGGTTATGATCATACCGCGCTGGCTGACATTGCCGACTGGCAGCCGGAGGGCAAGGTTGCCGTGATCTTTTCAAACGCCGCGCTGCATTGGCTGGAGGATCACGCCAGCCTGATGCCGCGGCTGGCCGATATGCTGGAACCGGGTGGTGTGTTGGCGGTGCAGATGCCGCGCCAATTCGGCGCGCCGTCGCATCGGTTCATGCGCGATATTGCCGGGTCGATGTTCCCCGACAAGTTCGACTTTTCGCGCTATGCCGCGCCGGTGGCCCCGGCGGCGGATTATCTGCGGATGCTGCGGCCCCTGGGGCAGGTGGCGGCATGGGAAACCGATTACGTGCAGCATCTGGCCCCGACCGAGGGCGAACATCCGGTGCGCGCCTTTACCAAATCCACCGCGATGCGCCCGATTGCCGAAGCGTTAAGCAAGCCCGAGATGTCGGCGTTTCTGGCCGCCTATGATGCGGCCCTGTCGGCGGCCTATCCGCCCGAGGCGGACGGATCGGTGCTGTTCCCGTTCCGCCGGGTCTTTTTCACCCTGAAGGTCTAGGAAGGTCTGCCCATGTCCGCGCTGAAAATGTCGAAATTCGTCGGTCGCATCACCTGGCTGGGCGTGGTGGCGGACCGAGGGGCGACCTTGGAAAGCGTTGCCCTGCCGCACCTGCACGCCGGTTTCGCCGGACCCGAGGGCGAGGCGCATGGCGGGTTGACCCGACCCGCGTGCAGCCGGGTGTCCACCCTGTACCCGCTGAACACCGAAATCCGCAATGCGCGGCAATTTTCGATCCTGTCGGCCGAAGAACTGGCGCTGATCGCGCGGGATATGGGGCTGCAGGTTTTGGATCCGGCGCTTGTCGGGGCGACGATGGTGATCGAAGGCATCCCGGATTTCAGCCATGTGCCGCCGTCCTCGCGTTTGCAAGGGGCGGGGGGGGCGACGCTGGTCGTCGATCTGACCAACCGGCCGTGCGTCTATCCGGGCAAGCCGATTGACGCCCGGCACAAAGGGTTCGGCAAGGCGTTCAAACCTGCGGCGGCGGGGCGGCGCGGCGTGACGGCCTGGGTCGAACGCGATGGCACCTTTGATCTGGGCGAGACGGTGACGCTGTTCATCCCCGATCAGCCACTTTGGGCCGGGTCGGCGGAGTAGCGCGCGGGCTTCGCCAAAGTTGGCGGTCCCCGGGGGGCGGCCAGTACCTTCCGCTTGTCTTTTCGTGTGGACGGGAAATAGAACAAAAAAATCATTTTGCATCTTTTTGGATGAAATATTCTATGCTAACGCGATGCCACGTCGCGTCTGGCGAATTTGACACGTCAGAAGTCGGAAAAACGACTCTTTTGCGTCGCTTGTCACGGTAAGACTGCGGCGACTGCACAATTAGCCCTTCTCAGGAGCCCCCCATGGCCTTCAAGACCGACATCGAGATTGCACGCGAAGCCAAAAAGAAGCCGATCATGGAGATCGGGGCGAAACTGGGTATCCCGTCGGAACATCTGCTGCCCTACGGCCATGACAAGGCCAAGGTCAGCCAAGAGTTCATCAAATCGCTGACCGGCAAGCCGGATGGCAAGCTGATCCTTGTCACGGCTATCAACCCGACCCCGGCGGGCGAAGGCAAGACCACGACGACGGTGGGTCTGGGCGACGGTTTGAACCGGATCGGCAAGAAGGCGGTGGTCTGCATCCGCGAAGCCAGCCTTGGGCCGAACTTTGGCATGAAGGGCGGGGCTGCGGGTGGCGGTTACAGCCAGGTCGTGCCGATGGAAGAAATGAACCTGCATTTCACCGGTGACTTCCATGCGATCACCAGCGCACACAACCTGCTGTCGGCCATGATCGACAACCATTTCTATTGGGGCAATGATCTGGACATTGACGAGCGTCGGATCGTCTGGCGCCGGGTGATGGACATGAACGACCGCGCGTTGCGCGATATCGTGGTGTCGCTGGGTGGCGTGTCGAACGGCTTTCCACGCCAGACCGGGTTTGACATTACCGTGGCCTCCGAAGTCATGGCGATCCTGTGTCTGTCCAACGATCTTGAGGATCTGCAAAAGCGTCTGGGCGATATCGTGGTGGCCTATACCCGCGCCAAAGCGCCGATCTATGCCCGCGACATCAAGGCAGACGGCGCGATGACCGTCCTGCTGAAGGACGCGATGCAGCCCAATCTGGTGCAGACGCTGGAAAACAACCCGGCCTTCGTGCATGGCGGCCCGTTTGCCAACATCGCGCATGGGTGCAATTCGGTGATCGCGACCAAGACCGCGCTGAAGCTGGGCGAATATGTCGTGACCGAAGCCGGTTTTGGCGCCGACCTTGGCGCGGAAAAGTTCTTTGACATCAAATGTCGCAAGGCCAACCTCAAGCCCTCGGCGGCGGTGATCGTGGCCACGGTGCGCGCGATGAAGATGAACGGTGGCGTGGCCAAGGCCGATCTGGGTGCGGAAAACGTCGAGGCGGTCAAGAAGGGCTGTCCGAACCTTGGCCGCCATATCGGCAACGTCAAAGGCTTTGGCGTGCCGGTGGTCGTGGCGATCAACCATTTCTACAGCGATACCGATGCCGAGATTGCCGCCGTACAAGCCTATGTTGCCGAGCAGGGGGCCGAGGCGATCCTGTGCAAGCATTGGGCCCAAGGCAGCGCCGGGATCGAAGAATTGGCGAAAAAGGTTGTGCAGATGGCCGAGGGGCCGTCGAACTTTGCGCCGCTTTATCCCGATGACATGCCCTTGTTCAAAAAGCTGGAAACCATCGCCAAGCGGATTTACCATGCCGATGGGGTGATTGCCGATAAAGCGATCCGTGATCAGTTGAAGACATGGGAAGCGGCGGGCTATGGCCATCTGCCGATCTGCGTGGCCAAGACGCAATACTCGTTCACCACTGATCCCACGGTGCGCGGTGCGCCCACGGGCCATTCGGTGCCCTGCCGCGAGGTGCGTCTGTCGGCCGGGGCCGGGTTCATCGTGGCGATCTGCGGTGAGATCATGACCATGCCGGGCCTGCCGCGCGTTCCCAGCGCCGAGGTGATCCGCCTGAACGACGAAGGCAATGTCGAAGGGCTGTTCTAAACCCGGCCTGACGGGGTAAAGGGCGCAGGGCCGGGCATGTCCCGGCCCGCATCACACATGCGGATGACGAATAGGAATTTGACCATGACAGCCAAGGTGATTGACGGAAAAGTCTTTGCAGCACAGGTGCGCGGGCTGGTGGCGGCGCATGTGGCGCGGCTGAAAGAGGAAAACGGCATCGTGCCGGGGCTGGCCGTGGTTCTGGTGGGCGAAGATCCCGCCAGTCAGGTTTACGTGCGCAACAAACACGCCTCCACCATCGAAGTTGGGATGAATTCCTATGAACATCGGCTGGCGATTGACACCTCCGAGGCAGATTTGCTGGCGCTGATTGACCGGTTGAACAATGACCCCGCAGTCAACGGGATCTTGGTGCAACTGCCGCTGCCGGGGCATCTGGACAGCGATCTGGTGATCAACGCGATCAACCCGGCCAAGGATGTGGACGGGTTCCACATCTCGAATGTCGGGCTGCTCGGGACGGGGCAAAAGTCGATGGTGCCTTGCACGCCGCTGGGCTGTCTGATGATGCTGCGCGATCATCACGGCAGCTTGTCGGGGCTGAATGCGGTTGTGGTCGGGCGGTCGAACATCGTGGGCAAGCCGATGGCGCAATTGCTGTTGGGTGACAGCTGTACCGTGACCATCGCGCACAGCCGGACCAAAGATCTGGCGGCCTTGTGCCGCAGCGCCGATATTCTGGTGGCGGCGGTGGGCCGTCCCGAGATGATCACCGGCGATCATGTGAAACCCGGTGCCACGGTGATTGACGTTGGCATCAACCGGATTGAGCGTGACGGCAAGACCAAGCTGGTGGGCGATGTGCATTATGCCAGTGCGGCGGCGGTGGCGGGCGCGATCACGCCGGTGCCTGGCGGCGTCGGTCCGATGACGATTGCCTGTCTGCTGGCAAATACCCTGACCGCGACCTGTCGCGCCAATGGGCTGGCAGAGCCGAAGGGTCTGACGGCCTGAACAATGGTTCGGAATTGGGATAATTGGTTGCGATTCTGGTTCGGCCTGATTAAAATGTAAGTGTGTTGGGTAAACGGCGGGGTCGCCGATTTGAGTGGTAAAGATTTGCTGACAGAGTTGCGGGCAGAGCTGCGGGCCGGAAATTTGCCGATGCTATTGGGTGGGTTTTCGGTCTCGGTGGCGATCTCGGGGCCTTTTGGCAGTCACGCGGCGTTGAATATCGCGCAAAGAATTGCGTTTTGGCTGCCTTTGATAGCCGTGGCGTCAGTCTGTTTTTTTGCATTTCGGATTTGGGCCCTGCGCCGGTTTCCGTCGAACCATAAGGTCTGGCCGACAGTGCTGGTTGCCGTGATTTTTGCGGTCGTGTCGGCGCCGGTGATCGGGGCCATGTTGCGTACCTTTGTCGGCCCGGATTTTGGCACCTTGGCGGGGGTGGGCGAAATCGCCGCGCTTGTCTTTCTACTCACCTTGGGATTGACGTTTCTGCGGCATCCGGAAAATCCGGGGCAGTTGGGTTCCGATCCGGTGGCACGGACGGAAGCCCTGCCCCAGATCGCAGAAGCGCCCCGGTTGCTGGACCGTCTGCCCCCGGCGCATCGGGGCATGATCGTCAAGCTGGAGGTTCAGGACCATTATGTTCAGGTCACCACCGACAAGGGCCGCAGCAATTTGTTGATGCGCCTGTCGGACGCAATTGCCGAGACTTTGCCGGTCGAAGGCGCGCAGGTGCATCGGTCCTATTGGATGGCATGGGATGCGGTGCAGCAGGCCGAACAGGACAAGGGCCGCTGGTATCTGTCGATGCAGGACGGAGAAAGGGTGCCGGTCAGCCGCGCGAATGTGACCAAGCTGGAAACCCGCGGGCTGATCAGACGCCGTTCTGACACGGTTTGGTTCAGCGCGGACGGGGGATCAGCAAGGGTTTTGCCCCCGTCAGGATTGCCCGCGCGCGCAGACCCAAAAGCGCGTCAAACACCGGATCCTCGGCGCGCAGCCCCCCGGTATAGGTGCCATAGGCGGGCAGGATCAGGCGTGACTGTCCGATCAAAAAACAAGGCTTCGCGCCGCGACCGGGCAGGCTGGCCTTGGGGTGAAAATGGCCCGACACCTCAAACCCCGCGCCGCCGCCTTCGTGACGAAAGATCAGCCCGGCGCAGGTGACCTCGGCCCGGTGGGTGCCGCCAAGATCCAGCGGGCCGGGATCATGATTGCCTTCAACCCAGGTCCAGTCGCGCCCGGCCATCAGGCGGGTCAGCCACAGACGGCAATCCTCCTCCAGACTGTCGGCGGCGGCCAGATCGTCAAAACTGTCGCCCAGACAGATGACCGATCGCGCGCCGGTGCGGGTCAGATCAAGGTCCAGCTTGTCTAGCGTGGCACGGGTTTCATAGGGCGGCAACAGGGTGCCGCCTCGCCGGGCCAAGCGCTCGGATTTGCCGAAATGCAGATCGGACACGCACAGCAGGTTCTGCGCGGGCAGGTACAGCGCCCCCGAGGCAAGGGCAGTCAGATCGGCGGGGCCAAAGGTGAAATCCAGCATGTCAGTCAAGGCCCGCATCGCGCAGCAGGGCGCGGGCGGCATCTTCGGCCAGCCGTTCGCGGCCCGCGCCCTGAACCGGGATCTTTCCGGGTTCAAAGAACATTGGCGCAGACAGGGGCGACAGGCGGGGCAGCCGGCGGGTGTCGATGCGGCCGTCAATCCGGGTCAGCATCTCTTCGATCCGGGAAAAATCGACCATGCCGCGCAGGGCCTCTTCGCGGGTGATGGCCAGCATCAGGTGGTTGGGGTCATATTTCAGCAAGGTATCATACAGGATGTCCGACGAAAACGTCGCCTGACGGCCCGATTTGCGGCGGCCCTGATGGCTGCGTTCAATCAGGCCCGCGATCAGGGCGACATTGCGAAAGCCGCGTTTCATGACGGCATTGCCCGCCAGCCAGCCTTCCAGCCCATCGCGCAACTGGTCAAGGTTCAGCAAGGGGGCGGCGTCCAGCACCGGATCAAGGCCCCAGATCAGGGTGGCGTAATCGGTGGCGACAAAGCCCAAGGGGGCATGGCCGCGCTCCTCCATCACTTTGGTGACCAGAAGGCCAAGGGTTTGCTGGCCGTTGCGCCCGGCAAAGCCGTAGATGCACAGATGCTCGCGCCCGTCATGGGGAAAGCTTTCGATCAGCAGGCGACCGGGTTGCGGCAGTTCCGACACCTCGCGTTGCAGGGCCAGCCATTCGGCAGTGTGGCGCGGCAGGTCGGGCCAGTTCGGCTGCTGGAACACCTGCAAGATGCGCTGGGTCAGCAGGGTCGAGGTGGCGAATTTGGTGCCGGAAAATACCGCGACCTTGGGATCGCGCCCCGGTGAGCGGCTGACCTCGACATTCATCTCATTCAGGCCCTCATAGCGCACCACCTGACCGCCGATCAAAAAGGTGTCGCCCTTGGTCAGGGTGGCGGCAAAGCTTTCCTCAATCTCGCCCAAGGGGGTGCCGCCCATCTGGCGACGATAGCGCACCTTCAGGGTTTCGATGTCGATGATGGTGCCAAGGTTCTGCCGGATCAGGGCAGCGGCGCGCGGGTCACGCAACTGCCATTTGCCCGCCTTCAGCATCAGACGCTGCCATTTGTCATAGGCGCGAAGGGCATAACCGCCGGTGGCCACGAAATCGAGGCAGTCATCGAACTGGCTGCGGGTCAGCGTGGCATAGGGACCGGCGGTCGCGATTTCAGCATACAGTTTGTCGGCGTCAAAGGGTGCGGCGCAGGCGCTGGCCAGGATATGCTGGCACAAAACGTCGCGGGGGCCGGAGCCGCGCGGTTCGCCGTCCAGCGCGTGATCGCGCACGGCGCTCAGGGCGGCCTGACATTCCACCACCTCAAACCGGTTCGCAGGCACCAAAAGCGCCTTGGAGGGCGCGTTGTAGCGGTGGTTGGCGCGGCCAATGCGCTGCACCAGACGCTTTACGTTCTTGGGCGCGCCGACCTGAATGACCAGATCGACATCGCCCCAGTCAAGCCCCAGATCCAGACTGCCGGTGCAGACCACGGCGCGCAAATCCCCCGCCGTCATCGCGGTTTCCACGCGCTCGCGCTGTTCGCGCGACAGGGATCCGTGATGGATGCCGATGGGCAGATCATCGCTGTTGGCCAGCCAGAGATTGTGGAAAAAGATCTCGGCCTGAGCGCGGGTGTTGTGGAAAATCAACGTGGTCTTGTGGCGTGCCACCTGCTCCAAGATCGCCGGGATGGCGTATTTGCCACCGCCGCCCGACCAGGGCGGGGCCAGATCGGTGATCAGCATGGCGATGTCGGGATCGGGGCCGGGATCGGCCAGATGGATCTGGGTGCGCGCGCTCAGATAGGCGGCAAGGGCGGGCGGATCTTCGACTGTGGCCGACAGGC
>JANNBI010000165.1:0-10497 GCA_031385345.1 Paracoccaceae bacterium
GCGCCCAGATCGGGCTGCACGCCCTTGCCGTCCCAAGGGGCGGGCTGTCCGGTGCGCCGGTCGATCACGAAGGGCTGGCTTTCGGCGTTTTTAAGGATCAGGCCGTTTTCGGCCCCCTCAGCGGCGTTGATCAGCAAGGCGGCGTTGGTATAGCGCGCCAGATAGGTCAGATCGACCTTGCCCGCCACCAGCAGGCAATGGATCAGCGACAGGATCAACAGGCCGTCTGTCCCCGGCGTGATGCCATACCAGTCATCGGCCACGGCGTTATAGCCGGTGCGGATCGGGTTGACGCCGATCACCCGCGCGCGCCGTTCCTTCAGCTTGCCAAGGCCGATCTTGATTGGGTTGCTGTCGTGATCCTCGGCCACGCCGAACATCACAAACAGCTTGGTGCGGTCCCAGTCGGGTTGACCAAACTCCCAAAACGCGCCGCCAAGGGTATAGATGCCGCCCGCCGCCATGTTGACCGAACAAAACCCGCCATGGGCGGCATAATTGGGCGTGCCAAACTGCTGCGCCCACCAGCCGGTAAAGGATTGCGATTGATCGCGGCCGGTGAAAAAGGCCAGCTTTTCCGGGGCGGTTTCGCGCAGAGGTTTCATCCAGGATGTCGCAAGAGCCAGCGCCTCGTCCCAGGAAATCTCTTCAAATGCGCCGGACCCGCGCGGGCCGACGCGTTTCAGCGGGCTGCGCAGGCGCGAGGGCGCTGTGACCTGCATGATGCCGCTGGCGCCCTTGGCGCAAAGCACGCCCTTGTTCACCGGATGGTCGCGGTTGCCTTCGATGTAGCTGACCCGGTCCTTGCCATCGGGGCCGGATTTCAGATGCACATTGATGCCGCAGCGACAGGCGCACATGTAGCAGGTGGTCTTGCGGATCTTGTCCGAGACGGGCGGCGACAGATCTATCCGGGGCTGGGTCATGCGCGGGCGGCCTTCATGATCTGATGGGCTTCATGGGCAATCTGGCGTTCTTCCTGCGCGCGGACTGTCCAGATTGCGACATTCGACCCCGGTTCGTGCAGGATCGGCGCATGTATGGCATTGGCGGCGGGGTTCAGGGATGCGCCCATGAAGGCCAGCCCCGCCACGATCCGGGCGCGCACCACGGCGTCATTCTCGCCAATGCCGCCGGTGAACGCGATGGCATCAAGTCCGCCCATGGCCGCAATCATCGCGCCAGAGTGGCGGATCGCCCAATAGCAGAAATGGTCGATGGCAAAGACGGCGGCGGGGGTTCCGGCAGCGTGAAGCTGGCGCATGTCAGCGGCACCGCCAAGCGCCAGAAGCCCGGACTGGTGGTTCAACAGGCGCGTGGCGGCGTCGATGCCGTAGCGATTGGCCAGAGAGAACACCGCGTTGCCGTCAATGTCGCCGCATCGCGTCCCCATAGTCAGCCCACCCAGCGGCGAATAGCCCATGGTTGTGGCGACCGACGCCCCGTTCAGGATCGCGCAAAGCGAGGCCCCGTTGCCCAGATGCAGGGCCAGAATGCGGGCCTTTGGCGCGTCGGGGGCAATGTCCTGCACCGCCTGCACCAAAGCGGCATAGGACAGCCCGTGAAAGCCATAGCGGCGCAGGCCCAGATCACGCTCGGCTTGCGGCAGGGCGTAGGTGGTGGCCAGATCGGGATTGGTGGCGTGAAAGGCGGTGTCAAAGCTGGCGTATTGCGGCAGGTCGGGGGCCAGGGTCGCGATGGCGGTGATGCCGCGCAGGTTGGCCGGGTTGTGCAGGGGGGCAAGCGGCAAGCAGTCTTTGATGGCCGCCAACGTCGCGGGCGTGATCTGGCTGGGTGCGGTCAGGGTGGAGCCGCCATGCACAACGCGGTGCGCAGCACCGTTCAGCGCCGTCAGGGGCACGCCCATCTGCGTCAGACCATCCTGCAAAGCGGTCAGATGGCCGCCCTCAGACCCGATGCCTTCAAACCGTGCCTGCGCGATCTGGGTCAGATCCCGGTCAAACACCGCGAGTTTCAGCGAGGACGACCCGGCATTGACCACCAGCAGCATTCACAGCACCGCCTTTGCCAGACCCATCACCGCCAAAAGCGCCAAAAGCCCGATGGCAAATTTGCGGAAATCCTGCGGGTCGGTGTTGAAAAAATGCCGCCCGCCCAGCCAGTTGCCCAAGAACACCATCGGCAGGGTCATCAGACTGGCCCACAGCGTATCCCAGGAAATCATGCCGCCGTACCAGTACAGCGGCGCGGAATAGATATCGAGGATCGGGAAATAAGCCACCAGCGTGGCGCGAAACACGTTGGCGGCCATCGGCTGGGCAGCGAAAAACGCGGCCACGGGCAGACCACCCATCCCCGGCGCATTGGCCAGTCCCGACATCAGACCCGCGGCCAGATTGGCGCCGGTCCCCGCCTCTGCCCGCAGCTTCCAGCCGGCCAGCATCACCAGACACATCACCAGAATATAGGCCGAGATCACGCCCCGCGCCGCCTCTTCCGAGATCGAGGTCAGCGCCCAAAGCCCCAAAGGCATCCCCACCGCCGCGCCCGCCATCAACAACAAGACGCGGCGCCAATCAACATCCTTGGACAGCCCACGCCAGGCCTGAACCGTCATCACCCCTTCGCAGATGATCACCACAGCGGTAAAATTCAGCGGATTGGTGACAAGGGCCGAGGCGGCGATCACCAGTGCGGAAAAACCGAACCCCGAATAGCCGCGCACGAAAGCCGCGATCAGCACGGCAACCGCCATGTAAAGTGCTGCCCCAATCCCCATGTCAAACGGCAGGGTCATACCCGCTGCTGCTGCATGTCGGCGGCGGAAATTCCGGCCACCGCAACAGGTTTTTTCATCGCATCGCGGCGGAAGGGTTCGCCCAACTCTTGATTGATCATCGCCTCGATCAGGGTGGTCTTGCCGGCTTTCTGATCGACGATGGCTTGGGTCAGGGCGGCTCGCAATTCGTCCATGGTGCGGGCCACAACGCCCTGCAACCCGCAAGCCCTTGCAATCCCGGCATAAGACACCTGCGGGTCCAGTTCGGTGCCGACGAAATTATCGTCATACCACAGGGTCGAATTGCGCTTTTCCGCGCCCCACTGATAATTGCGGAACACGACCTGAGTGATCGCGGGCCATTCGCCGCGGCCAATCGCCGTCAATTCCGTCACCGCGATGCCAAAGGCCCCGTCGCCAGAAAATCCCACCACCGGTACATCGGGACAGCCGATTTTCGCCCCCACCACAGCGGGCAAGCCGTAACCGCAGGGGCCAAACAGGCCCGGCGCCAGATATTTGCGTCCCGCCTCAAACGTCGGATAGGCGTTGCCGATGGCGCAGTTGTTGCCAATGTCGGACGAGATGATTGCATCCTTGGGCAGGGCCGACTGAATCGCGCGCCAAGCCATGCGCGGGCTCATCCAATCAGGTTTGTCGGCGCGGGCGCGGGCGTTCCAGGTGGTGCCGGCGTCGTCATCCTCATGGTCCATGCTGGACAGGGCTTGGGCCCAGGCGGATTTGGTCTGGGCAATTTTGGCTTTGCGTTCGGGGCGCGCATGGTCACCAGCGGTAAGGGCCAATCGCGCCAAAACCGCCTCGGCGACCTGTTTGGAGTCGCCGACAATACCCACTGTCACCTTCTTGGTCAGCCCGATCCGGTCCGGGTTGATGTCAACTTGGATGATTTTGGCCTCGCGTGGCCAATAGTCCAGCGCGTATCCCGGTAACGTTGAAAACGGATTAAGCCGGGTACCCAAACACAATACCACATCTGCCGCAGAAATCAACTCCATTGCGGCCTTGGACCCGTTGTAACCCAAAGGGCCCACAAACAAGGGATGGCTGCCGGGAAAGGCGTCATTGTGTTGATATCCCACACAAACCGGCGCATCCAAGCGTTCGGCCAGCGCCATGCTGGCCGGAATTGCCCCGCCAAGGATCACCCCTGCCCCGTTCAGAATCACAGGAAATTTGGCATTCGACAGCAGGTCTGCGGCCGCCGAAATCGCCGCCTCGCCGCCAGAGGGACGTTCAAATTCGACAATCGCGGGCAGGTCGATGTCGATCACTTGCGTCCAGTAATCGCGCGGCATGTTGATCTGCGCCGGGGCTGACATGCGCCGCGCGTTCAAGATCACCCGGTTCAGCACCTCGGCCACGCGGGACGGGTCGCGCACCTCTTCCTGATAGGCGACCATATCGGCAAACAGCGCCATCTGTTCGACCTCTTGAAAGCCGCCCATGCCGATGGTCTTGTTGGCGGCCTGCGGCGTGACCAGCAGCAAGGGCGTGTGGTTCCAATAGGCGGTTTTTACGGCGGTGACGAAATTGGTGATGCCGGGGCCATTCTGGGCGATCATCATCGACATCTTGCCGGTGGCGCGGGTGTAGCCATCGGCCATCATCCCGCCCGATCCTTCGTGCGCACAGTCCCAGAATTTGATCCCCGCCTTCGGAAACAGGTCCGAAATAGGCATGAAGGCCGATCCGATGATGCCAAAGGCATGGGCGATCCCGTGCATTTGCAACACTTTGACAAAGGCCTCTTCGGTGGTCATCTTCATCGCGCGTCCCCTTCGATCCATTGGTGTCCCGGTTCTACGCCCGCGCCCGAATGCCCCTTAGGGCCAGAGGCTGTGTCGCCGTAAGGCCAGATCCCGAAACCTAACCATTTCCCAGCCGGATGGCGCGCGCGATGCGGGAAATCCCTTCGGGAATTTTAGCCGGAGCGATGCTGGAATAGCCCAGTCGGTAGAAATTGCGCGGTGCGGCCTTGGGGTCGAAAAAGGCTCGACCGGGTTCGATCAGCACCCCCTCTTCACGCAGACGCACCGCCAGAACCTCGGTATCGAGGGTTTCGGGGGCCTTCATCCAGAAACTAGACCCGCCAAAGCCGCCCTGCCCCGCAACTGTCAGCCCATGCTCTCGGATCGCCTCTTCCATGATCTGGCGGCGGCGCTTGTAGGCGTTGCGCATTCGGTTGATCAGGGCGTCATAATGGCCCAGCGACAGAAAATAGGCCACGGTGCGCTGGATATGGCCGGGCGGATGGCGCAGCATCATCAGGCGCAGCGCCCGCGCCTCGCGGATAAAAGACGGTGGGCCAACCAGATAGCCCAGACGCATCCCCGGAAACACCGATTTGGAGAAAGAGCCAAGGTAGACCACCCGCCCCTCGGTATCCAAGGATTTCAGCGCCGGTGAGACGGGTTTGAGAAAGCTCATCTCAAACTCATAATCATCTTCAACGATGACAAAGCCCTCGCGGCCCGCAGCCTCCAGCAAGGCGACGCGGCGCTCCAACGACATGGTGGCATTGGTCGGACATTGATGCGAGGCGGTGGTGTAGACCACATCAACCCCCTTGGGCACCCGGTCCGGCGGTAGACCGTCGGCATCGACATCGACCGAGACAGCGTCGGTCCCCGAAGGTTCCAGCAGGCCGCGCAGACCGGAATAGCCGGGATTTTCCACCACGGCGCGGCGACCGGGGCCCAAAAGCGCGGCGACAGTGATCCATAGTCCGTTCTGCGCGCCCATGGTCAGCAAAACCTCGTCCTCTCGCGCGGCGATGCCCCGGCGCGGCAGGATGGATTGCAGCAGATATTCGATCAGCAGCGGGTCGTCGCGATCATACATGTCGCTGGTCAAGGCGGCGAAATCCTTGCGTCCCAGCGCGCGCAGGGCGCAAAGGCGCCAATTCTGATGGTCAAACAGGCTGCCATCGGCCTGACCATAGATGAAGGGATAGGCGTAATTCTCCCAGTCGAGGGGACGCGGCACTGTGGCAAAACCGCTGAAGCGCCCGCCTGACAGCCGGGCAAAGGCCGCTCCTTCGGCGCGCGCGCCCCTTGCGGGCAATTCCGGCGCGCGCGGCGCATTTTCCGAGATGAAATAGCCCGAGCGCCCCTTGGCCATCAGGTAATCGGCGCTGACCAGTTCGGAATAGGCTAGGGTCACGGTGATGCGGCTGATGCCCAGATGTTCGGCCAGCCCGCGGGAGGAGGGCATTTTCTGCCCCGTCCGAAAGCGCCCGGACAGAATGCCTTCGGTGACCATCTGGCGGATGCGCTGTTGCAGGGTGCCACGCCCGGCGGGCGGCAGAACGAAAGCTTCGGCTGGGATCGACATTCTGGCCTCATCGTCGGGCGATCTGGACTTATGAGGGGGGCGAGGCGCGGCAATGTCAAGCGGGGCGTCTTGAAGCAGACTGCCTCCGGCGGGGAATATTTGGATCAAAGTGAAGGGCAAAGTGGCCCCATCCCCTTTCACTTTGATCGAAATATCCCGGGGGTAAGCGCGTGTTTTTCCTGAAAAACAGCGCTTGGGGGGCTGGCCCCCGCTTTAGAGGCTTGCACAAAGCAATGCGCGCCCGGAACCGCATCCGGTCCAGGGAGCGCTGATGTTCAGTTGTCGCGGTTTTTCAGCCGAAAACCTTGGTCAGCGCCCGGTCGATCGCGCCGGTGATCTGGTCCACGTCGTCGGGCGTGCAAATCAGCGCGGGGGACAGGCAGAGCGTGTTGTTCAGGCCGGGAAGCGAGCGGTTGGTCATGCCGATGATCACGCCTTGCGCGTTACAATCGGCCACCACGGCAGCGACCTTTTTCTCGTCCATCGGTTCTTTTGTGGCGCGGTCGGCAACCAGTTCGGCACCACAGAACAGCCCCTTGCCGCGCACATCGCCAATCACTTTGTGCTTGTCCATCAGGGCGTTAAGGTTGGCCACCACCCGGTCGCCCATTTTCAGGGTGTTGTCGAGCAGACCCTCATCCTCGATGATGCGCATGTTTTCCAAGGCGGCAGCGGGGCCAGAGGTGCAGCCGCCAAAAGTGGAAATGTCACGGAAATAGCTCATCGGGTCGGCGGCATCGTCCTTGAACATGTCAAACACCGCTTCGGTGGTGACGGTGCAAGAGATCGCGGCATAGCCCGAGGCGACGCCCTTGGCCATGGTCACGAAATCCGGCTGGATGTCGAAATGCTGATAACCAAACCATGTGCCGGTGCGCCCGACGCCGCAGACCACCTCGTCTATGGCCAGCAGGATGTTGTATTTTTTGCAGATTTCCTGCACCCGCTGCCAATAGCCGGTCGGGGGCACGATCACGCCGCCGCCCGCGGTCACCGGTTCCAGGATCAGCGCGCCCACGGTGTCGGGGCCTTCGCGCAAGATCACCTCTTCGATGGCATCGGCGGCCCGCTCGCCATAGTTTTCGACCTCCCACTGTTTGCGGTATTCGAGGCAATGCGGCACCATGACGAAACCGTCGGGATAGGGGCCATACATCGCTGCCCGCTCGGCCTGCCCAGAGGTCGCCAAGGCGCCGATCGTGGTGCCGTGATAGTCGCGTTCGCGGTACAGGATCTTGTTTTTCTTGCCTTTATAGTGCCGGTGCGAGATCTGGCGCACCATTTTGTAGACCTTTTCATTCGCCTCGGACCCCGAGTTCGAATAGTAAACCCGCGACAGGCCCGGCATTTTTGAAATCAGCTTTTCGGCAAACAGCGCGCCGGGGATCGACCCGCCGACACCAGCAAAATAGTTCAGCTTGATCAACTGGTCGCGCACCACATTGGCGATGCTTTCGCGGCCATAGCCAACATTGACCGTCCAGACCGCACCCGACACCGCGTCGATATATTCCTTGCCCTTGATGTCCCAGACCCGCAGGCCCTTGCCTTCGACGATCACCCGGGGATCGACGGTTTCAAACATCTTGTGCTGGATCAGGTGGTGCCAGACATGCGCTTTGTCGGCCGCCATCACCGCGCTTAGATCGTTCGTCATGATCGAGGTATCCATGGCCGCTCTCCTGCTGTGCTTTGCCCGCATCATCGGGGATTGCGGGGTTCTGCCGTAGGACCAGACGGTTGAGGACGATAGGGCCAGTGGGTGCCGCGAAAGTCCAAACCACCTTTGGTTTGATCTGGACGAGGCGGCGCGGTTTCACTATCCCGTGAGGGGGAAAACGACGATGGGCGCAGGCATGACACCAGATTGGATCGCAGTTGATTGGGGCACCTCGCATCTGCGGGTCTTTGCGATGGGGCCGGACGGGGTTCTGGACGAGCGCGGGTCGGACAAGGGCATGGGAAAGTTGACGCGTGAGGGATTTGAACCTGCTTTGATGGAGCTGGTGGGCGATTGGCTGAGTGATGGTTCCATGCAGGTGGTAATTTGTGGCATGGCGGGCGCGCGGCAGGGTTGGATCGAGGCAGCCTACCGCGCCGTGCCTTGTGCGCCGGTGACGAAGGGGGCTTTTGTGGCCCCACCGACGGCCGAAGCCCGGCTGCGGGTGCAGATCCTGCCCGGACTGTCCCAAGCCAAACCCGCCGATGTGATGCGCGGCGAGGAAACGCAGATCGCAGGGGTTCTGGCGTTGCACCCCGGATTTGACGGCGTGATCTGTCTGCCCGGCACCCATTCAAAATGGGCGCATATCAGCGCGGGCGAAGTGGTCAGCTTTCAGACCTTCATGACCGGGGAATTGTTTGCGCTGCTGTCGGGGCAATCGGTGCTGCGGCACGGGATGGGTGGGGATGGCTGGGACGATGCTGCCTTTGGACAGGGTCTGTCGGACGCGCTGTCACGGCCCGAACGCTTTGCCGCGCAGTTGTTTGCGCTGCGGGCCGAGGGGTTGTTGGCCTCCCTGCCGCCGCAAGCTGCGAAATCGCGGCTTTCGGGCCTTTTGATCGGGGCGGAACTGGCGGCGGCGCGGCCCTATTGGCTGGGACAGGCGGTGGTTCTGGTCGGGGCCAAGGCGCTGTCGGCGGCCTATGCAACGGCGCTGGCGGCCCAAGGGGTTACGGCGGTTCAATTGGATGACAAAGCCTGCACCCTGGCCGGACTGGCCGCGGCACGCGCAGTATAAAGGACAAAACATGACCCTACCCCTGATTGCCATTCTGCGCGGGATCACGCCCGCCGATGCGGTTGCGGTGACCGAGGCTTTGGTCGCCGAGGGCATCACCCAGATCGAGGTGCCGTTGAACTCACCCGATCCATTGGTGTCGATTGCGGCGATGGCGCGGGCTTTTGCGGGCCGGGCGGTGATTGGGGCGGGCACGGTGCTGACGGTGCAGGCGGTGCAGGATGTGGCACAGGCGGGCGGGACGCTAATCGTTTCGCCAAACGCCGATGCGGCGGTGATCGGGGCTACAAAACGGCTGGGGCTGCAAAGCTGGCCCGGGGTGATGACGCCGACCGAATGTTTTGCCGCTTTGGCGGCGGGCGCGGATGGGCTGAAGTTTTTCCCCGGCAATCTGGTTGGCCCGGAAGGGTTGAAAGCGATACGCGCGGTCTTGCCAAAAGGCACGCGTTGTTATGCCGTGGGTGGGGCCGGGCCGGCCAATTTTGCGCAATGGATTGCGGCGGGGGCGGATGGGTTTGGCATCGGGACGGCGCTGTATACGCCGGGTCTGACACCCGCCGAAGTTGGCGCGCGTGCCGCTGCGATTGTGGCCGCATATCATGAGGCAAAACGATGATCTTTGACGAACGCCGCTGCGAACTTGGCGAAGGCAGCCTGTGGCACCCCGTCCGCAAACAATTGTTCTGGTTTGACATTCTGGGGCAATCCCTGCTGTCGCAGGACAGCGACGGCGCGCGGCTGTGGCGGTTTCCCGAACTCGTCTCTGCCGCCGGATGGGTCAGCCGCGATGTGCTGCTGATCGCCGGGGAACGGGATTTGTTCCTGTTCGATCTGGAAAACGAAGAGGTCGAACCCTTGGTCGAACTGGAGGCCGGGATCACCACCAACCGGTCAAACGACGGCCGCGCTGACCGTCAGGGCGGGTTCTGGATCGGAACGATGTCGAAGAAGGCCGAGGATGGCAAAGGCGCTATCTATCGGTTCTACAAGGGCGAATTGCGCAAGCTCTTTCCGGGTATTTCAATCCCGAACTCGATCTGCTTTACCTTGGACGGACGTACAGCCCAGTTTTCCGACACCAAGGCGCACCGGGTTTACCGTGTGGCGCTCGACGGTGAGGGCTGGCCTGTGGGCGATCCTGTGTTGTGGGCGGATCATTCGGCCACCGGGCTGTTGCCAGACGGGTCGATCTTTGATGCCGAGGGGCTGATGTGGCAGGCGCAGTGGGAACAGGGCCGGGTCGCGGTCTATCAGATGGACGGCAGTTTGGTGAAAACCGTGCCGGTCTGCGGGCCGAACTCGTCCTGTCCGGCCTTTGGCGGCGAGGGGCTGACCACGCTGTTTTGCACCACCGCGATGGAGCATATGTCCCCGGCAGAGCGGGCAGCAAACCCGGATGCGGGCAAAATGTTCTATTTGCCCGATGCCGGAAAAGGCGTGGCGGAACCGCAGTTCAGGATCTGACGTCACCGCGGACTTTTCCCGGCGCCAAGGGGCTTGACAGAAATTAGTACATCTGTACAAATTCGGAAAAATCTCCCGGAGGCCACATGGATTTTGTGCATTTCCTGTCCTGCCACATGCTGAACAGGCCGTTCATGCCGAAGCCTTGGGATATACGGGCGTTGGCATTCCAGAACACCATCTGGTCAATATCCTGCT
>JANNBI010000496.1:0-4920 GCA_031385345.1 Paracoccaceae bacterium
GTAACTTCGGAGCACTGCCGCAGATGCGCGATCTCGCGGTGCGACAGGCCTTTCAGCATCAATCCCGCCACATCCGCCTCGGCATCGGTCAGCGCCCAGACTTGCATCTGGGTGGCAATCGCCCGCGACAAGCCGCTGACATGCCCGGCCGCCGCCGCGCGCCAGCGGCTGCCTTCGCGCCGCGCCGTGTCCAGATCGTCCAGCAGTTCCAGCCGCTCCAGCCGGAATTCGCGGGTTTCGGCGGCGGTAAAGGCGGTCAGCGCCACCGCCCCGGCCAGCAAGGCCACCTCCAGCATATCCGCCGCCAGATCCAGAATCGAAAACGGATCGGTGGACCGCCATTGCTCGATGATGAACAACACCACAAACAAGCTGGCCGCGATCAGGGCAAATTTGGTCTGGCGAGTCATGCTGGCCCCCCTTATGGCCTTCGATATTCCGGCAGAATGCCACAGGGACGCGCCCCGTGGCACCCTACAGATGTCTGACCCGGCTACTGCGTGGCAAAAAACGCCGCGCCGCCGATGGTCTGATTGCCGCTTTCCTCAATCGCCACCACCTCAACCTCATACAGCGACGCCGCATCAAAGAACACTGACGGCACCACGAACGAGGTCACATCAGCCGAGACATGAACATCGAACACCGGCCGCGAAAAGCCGTTTTCGTCGTCATGATTGTCCTTGCTGACCCAGACCTGATAGCCGCGCAACCGCACCGGATCGCCGTCCTGCGTCACGGTCACAGGCTCCCATGTCACAGTCACATCGCCCAAAGGTATGACCGGCGGCACATCCTCGGGTTCCGGCACAAGGGTGGGTGAGGTGATGACCGGCGGCGTCGGCAAATCATGGGTGAACAGGGCATCCCCGAACAGAACCGCGCCGTCGCTGCTTTGGGCGCGCAGGGTATAGATGCCCTCGGGCCAGGCGGCTTTCAGATCCGCGAAATCCCAGGTGTCGTAGGGCGGTTCCTGCGATTCAAAGAAGATCTCGGACATGCCCAGCTTGCCCATCTGGGCATCAGGGCGCACGTTCAGGATCATCTCGCCAGCGGGATTGAACACGCAAAGCTCGGTCCAGCCGTGGTCATCGAACAACCCATGCACGCCAATGTCGCCATCACCGGCATTGTCCTCGATGATCAGCTTGGCATGGTTGATTTCGCGGGTGGTGGTTTCGGGCACGTTGCAGGTGGCGGCCAGAACCGGGTTGGCGGCCAGCAGGATCAGCGGATAGATCAGGCGCTTCATGTCATCTCTCCTTATGACGGGTTACGTGCCCTCATAAGGTCGGCCCTTTGCGCTGCGATCCATCCGACGAACCCCCGATACAGAGGTCTGTAGGGGTCAGCCCTCGTCGCGCCAGCGCATCGCAATCGGATAGCGCCGGTCCAGCCACAGCGCGCGCTTGGTCAGCCTTGTGCCGGGCGCGGACTGAAACCGTTTGTATTCGCTGATGTATAACAGATGTTCGATCTTCTTGACCGTCTCACTCGCAAATCCCTCGGCCACCAGATCTGCAACGCTGGCTTCGCGCTCGATCAGCCCGTCAAGGATGGCATCCAGCACGACATAGGGCGGCAGGCTATCTTCATCCTTCTGGTTGTCGCGCAATTCCGCACTGGGCGGCTTGTCGATCACGCGGGCCGGAATGACCACGCCCGCAGGCCCCGCCATCCAGTCGCGATGGTTTTCGTTGCGCCAGCGGCAGGCGTCAAAGACGCGGGTCTTGTACAGGTCTTTCAGCGGGTTATAGCCGCCGTTCATATCGCCGTAAATCGTGCAATAGCCGACCGCCATTTCGGATTTGTTGCCGGTGGTCAGCAGCATCTCGCCAAATTTGTTCGACATCGCCATCAACAACAGCCCGCGCAGGCGCGACTGGATGTTTTCTTCGGTGATCCCCGGCGTGGTGCCGTCAAACAGCGGTGCCAAAGCCTCGCCCACCGCCCCCTGCGCGCCACTGATCGGCACGGTGTCCAGCCTTGTTCCCAGCGCGCGCGCCACCGCTTCGGCATCCGCCAAGGACGTGGCCGAGGTAAAGCGTGAGGGCAGCATCACGCAGCGCACATTTTCTGCGCCCAGCGCATCCACCGCAATCGCCGCCACCAGCGCGGAATCAATCCCGCCCGACAGGCCCAACAGCACCTTGGAAAACCCGGTCTTGGCCAGATAATCCTTTACCGACAGCACCATGGCGCGGTAATCCGCCTCGACGACGCGGGGCATTTCGGCCTTGTCCCCCTCTTCCACGCGCCACCCGTGCCGCCCGCGTCGCAGGGTCACCGTGACGCTGACCTCGTCAAACTGCGGCAGTTGCACCGGCACCGTGCCATCGGGGTTCATCACGAAAGAGGCGCCGTCAAACACCTGATCGTCCTGCCCGCCCACCATGTTCAGATAGATCAGCGGCATCTTGGTGTCGCCCACCCGCCAGCGCATCAGGTTCACCCGCACCGCAGGTTTGCCCCGGTGATAGGGCGATCCGTTGGGCACCAGAAGGATCTCGGCCCCGGCTGCGGCATGGGCCAAGGCGACCTCGGCATGCCAGGCATCCTCGCAGATCGGCGTGCCGATCCAGATCGGTCCCAGTTGAAAGGGCTTTTGCAGGGGGGCGCTGACAAAGACCCGCTTTTCGTCAAAGACGGAGTCATTTGGCAATTCGTGTTTCAGCACCTCGGCCAGAACCGCGCCGTCTTTCAGATAGAAATAGCCGTTATAGACCTGCCCGTCCCGGCGCACCGGCGCGCCCAGCGCCAGCGCCGGGCCATCGGTGACCTGCGCGGCAAGACCCAGCAGCGCCGCCTCGGCCGCCTCGACAAAGGCGGCCTTCAGCACCAGATCCTGCGTCTGATAGCCAGTCAGAAACATCTCGGGACAGGCGACCAGATCGACCCCCTCGGCGCGGCCCTGCTGCCATGCGGCCAGCGCGTGCGCGGCATTGGCGGCAATGGCACCCACCACCGGATTGGCCTGCACAAGGGTGATGCGGAAATGGTCGGTCATCGGGCTGCTCCAACTGCTGTGCCCTTGTTCTAACAGCTTGGCGGGTCAGGGAAAGGCCCCCTTGCCCATTCGGGCTGCGACCTTGTCAGCACCCCGCCTGACCGATAGGCTTGGTCAAAAGAGGTGGGATGCCATGATCACGGGCGCAAAAACTGCGGGCAAGACCCTTGGGGGCAGGACTGCGGGCACTATGATTCTCGCGGCCGCGCTGCTGTCGCTGCTCTGGGCCACCCACTCTGCCGCGCAGGACGGCGAGGTGGTGATCAAGCAATATGACGACGGATCGGTCTATGAAGGCACCTTCAAGGACAGCCGGCAGGATGGCACCGGCACCTACACCCTTCCCAATGGCTATGTCTATGAAGGTCAATGGGTTGAGGGACGGATCGAAGGGCAGGGCGTGGCCACCTATCCCAACGGATCGGTCTTTGAAGGCGCGTTCAAGGACGGCAAACCGCAGGGCAAGGGCAAGATCGCCTTTGGCGACGGCGGGACGTATGAAGGCGACTGGACCGATGGCGCGATGACCGGCACCGGGGTCGCGCATTACGCCAATGGCTCGGTCTATACCGGCGCGTTCAAGGCCGGGCTGCATTCCGGGCGCGGGCTGTTTCAGGAACCCTCGGGCTACCGCTATGACGGCGACTGGGTGGAGGGGCGCAAAGAGGGCATGGGCAAGATCACCTATGCCGACGGCGCGACCTATGACGGGGCCTTCAAGGACAACCAGCGTCAGGGACAGGGCACGCTGTCCATGCCGGACGGCACGCTGTACAAGGGCGCGTGGTCGGCGGGCCAGATCAACGGCACCGGCACCCTGACCCAGCCCAACGGCGATGTCTATGAGGGCAGCTTCAAGGACGGCACCCGCGACGGGCAGGGCAAGACCACCTACAAGAACGGCGACACCTATACCGGCACCTTCAAGGCCGACAGACGTGAGGGCGAGGGCCTGTTTCAAGCCCGCGACGGCACCAGCTACCAAGGCAGCTGGAAGGCTGGCAAAATGGCGGGGCAGGGGCGGCTGACCTATGCCGACGGATCGGTGTACGAGGGGTTTTTCGTCGATGAACTGCCGCAGGGGCAGGGCAAGATCACCTATCCCGACGGGTCCACCTATGACGGTGACTGGGCCAAGGGCGGCATCGAAGGCCGGGGCCGCGCCACCTATCCCGGCGGTCTGGTCTATCAGGGCACCTTCAAATCCGCCAAACCCGACGGCATGGGGGTGATGACCTATCCCGACGGCTATCGCTATGAAGGGGCTTGGAAGGCCGGTCTGCGTGACGGGCAGGGCGTCGCCACCTATCCCGATGGCACGATTTATAACGGCGGTTTCGTCGCCGGCCTGCGTCAGGGACGCGGCACCATGTCCGAACCCGGCGGCTTTTCCTATGAAGGCGCCTGGATCGCTGGCGAGATGGAGGGGGCAGGTCTGGCCACCTATCCCTCGGGCGATATCTATGAGGGCGCGTTTTTGAAGGGCAAACGCCACGGTCCGGGCAAGCTGACCTACAAGGGCGGTGAGGTCAGCGAGGGCCTTTGGGAAAACGGCATCCTGCGCGCGCCTTTGCCGGGGGCCGAGGCGGCTCCGACGGACCCGGCCCCGGCAGACGGCACGACCGCACCGGTTAGTCCCTAAGGGTTGGGCAGTTCACCTGTTTCGGACCGATCAGGAAACTCTGCGGTGCAGAGTTTTCCGGTCCTTGGCCAAAGCCGGAACGGCGTCGGCCAAAGGGGGTTGGGCAGGCCTGACGGTTAGTGAATTTGACCGCGCCTGCTTGGCTGGCGCGTCTGTCGCGCCTGCCGGGGCAGGCAGGCGCGGTCAAATTCGATTGAAATCAAATTTGCCAAGAATCCGTGAAACGTAACCGGCAGATCGCTCCGGTCATCGCACCGAAAAACGCTCTCCC
>JANNBI010000239.1:0-14641 GCA_031385345.1 Paracoccaceae bacterium
GAGAATGTTCCCGCCTGTATAGGCCCTAAATCCTGAAACGCTGCGCCGCAGCCCTAGTCGCGCAGCAATTCGTTGATACTGGTTTTGGACCGGGTCTGCGCATCGACTTTCTTCACGATCACGGCGCAATACAGGTTGATCCCGTTCTTGGACGGCATTGACCCCGCCACCACGACCGAACCGGCAGGCACCTCGCCATAGGTGACGCTGCCGGTTTCGCGGTCAACGATCTTGGTCGATTTGCCGATGAAAACGCCCATGCCCAGCACGGATCCTTCGCGGATGATGCAGCCTTCGACCACCTCGGACCGCGCGCCGATAAAGCAGTTGTCTTCGATGATCGTGGGACCAGCCTGCATGGGTTCCAGCACGCCGCCAATGCCGACGCCGCCCGACAGATGCACGTTCTTGCCGATCTGCGCGCAGGATCCGACCGTGGCCCAGCCGTCAACCATCGCGCCTTCATCGACATAAGCGCCGATGTTCACGAAAGACGGCATCAGTACCACGCCCTTGGCGATAAAGGCCGACCGGCGCACGATCGACCCCGGCACGGCGCGAAAGCCCGCCGCGCGCCAGTCAGCCTCGGTCCAGCCTTGCCATTTCGATGGCACTTTGTCCCACCAGTTCGACCCGCCGTTGCTGCCCGCAATCTCATACATGTCGGTCAGGCGGAAAGACAGCAGCACCGCCTTCTTGGCCCATTGGTTCACATGCCAGTCCGCGCCGCGCTTTTCAGCCACGCGCAGCTTGCCACTGTCCAGCGCGGTCAGGGTCGCCTCGATGGCGTCGCGGGCTTCGCCTTTGGTGGCGGGGCTGATCGCGTCGCGATCTTCCCAGGCGGCTTCGATTGCGGTTTCCAAAGCGGCGTAGGTCATGGCGGCCTCCTGCGGCAAAAACTTTAGCAAATTCTGCGCGGCGTATAGTCGCTTGGTCCCCGCAGGGCAAGCAGGCCCCGCGCCCCGATGCCACAGCCCCACGCGAAAGGCAGCGGTTGAAACCGGATGGGCAACCGGGCAAGCTGCCCATACGGCTAACTGCGCGGCCAACCCCCAACAGGACGGACCCCTGCCATGATCCCTGAACCCGACCTGCGCAGCGCCTTTGTCGAAGGCATGGCGCGCGCGGCCACCTTTGTTTCGGTCATAACCACTGATGGTCCGGCCGGGCGCACCGGGGTGACGGTGTCGTCCATGACCTCGGTATCGGCGGATGGGGCCGGGCCGTCGCTGCTGTTTTGCGTCCATCACCGCAGCCAATCAGCCATGATTCTGCTGGGCAATCGCGGCTTTTGCGCCAATCTTCTGCACGAGACGCAGCAATCCGCGTCAGACCTGTTTTCGGGCCGCCAAAAGACCGAAGGCGCGGCGCGGTTTGACACGATCGACTGGGTTCCTGGTCTGAACGGGCAACCGATCCTTGCCGGAGCGACCGCCAGTTTTGAATGCGAACTGGGCACCGCGGTCCTGTGGGAAACGCATTACATCATCGTCGGCAAAGTCACCAAAGTGCATCTGTCCAACGACCCCGCCGCCCTGCTGTACGGCCAACGCGCCTATCGCCGGGCGGTTTCGATGCCGGATCTGTAAGCCGGGCATCGACTCCGCCATGCAAATGGGGTCGATTCGGACAATTTTCCGAATGCCCATTCGCCAAAATCCAAAGGCTTCAACCACATAGCTCCGCTGTCATAAATTCTTGACAGGCGGCGCTTTGTCTTGTTATGACACCGATGACATGACACCGATGTCATATGCCTTTGGAGGAGGGCGGCATCGGGGCCAAACCGGGGGGGATGCGCTGTGGCCACCATCTATGATGTTGCAAAGCTGGCCGGTGTTTCGGCCAAAACCGTCAGCCGGGTGATGAATGGCGAAGGCCCGGTGGGCGCTGCCACCCGCGAGGCGGTCGAAACCGCGATGCGCGATCTGGGCTTTGTGCGGTCGAACGCGGCGCGGATGATGCGGTCACAGAAATCGGGGCTGGTGGGACTGATCACTGGGGCGATTTCCGCCAAAAACCAATCTGGCGCCAAGCGCGGCCTTCCCGATCTGTTCATCGTTCAAGGCATCCAGACCGCCATGGCCGAGGCCGGGTTTACCCTTATGATCGCTGACACCACCGGACGTCAGGACCGCGTGCCGCATCTGATCGACACCTTTCTGTCGCACCGGGTCGAAGGCCTGATCTATGTTGCCGAATATCATCAAGAGGTTAGCCTGCCACCGGTGCCGGCCCATACGCCGATGGTGCTGGTGAACTGCTTTGATCAGCGCGGCACCCCGGCCATTCTGCCCGACGACCGGCGCGGTCAGCGCGATCTGGTCACGCGCCTGATTGATGCCGGACACCGCCGCATCGCCTATCTGGCTTTGCGCACCGGCATGGTTGCCGGTCAGTTGCGCCCGGCAGGCTACCGCGACGCCTTGTCGGCGGCGGGCATCGCCTATGACCCTGCCCTGCTGGCGCATTGCGATTTCGATCTGACCGACGCCGGGCCGCAATTGCTGTGGGACACGATCAGCCAGATGCTGACCCTGCCCGAACCGCCGTCGGTGATTTGCTGCGGCAATGATCAGATGGCCATGCTGGTTTACGGCATCCTGCGGTCGATGGGGCTGAAGGTGCCCGAACAAATCTCGGTTGCGGGCTATGACAATTATCAGGTGATCGCAGAAACCCTTTATCCGCCGTTGACGACGGTGGATCTGCCCTATTCCGCCATGGGCGTGCGCGCGGCGCAACGCCTGCTGGACATGATTTCCGGTGCAAGCCGGGATGACCGCACTGCGACGCTTGTCGCAGGCGCGGTGCATTGGCGCACCTCGGCCACCGAGAGGCGCCCCCTAAACATCTTACAACTGAAAACCGTCAGGGAGGATTGACGCAATGACCAATGCAAAATGGGTCGCCGGAGCCTTTGTCGCCGCGACCGCCTGGGGCAATGTTGCCGCAGCCCAAGAAACACTGTCCATGTGGTATCACGGGGCAGGAAACGAAGTTGAAAGCAAGATCGTCAACCAGATCATCTCGGATTTCAACGCCAGCCAGACCGACTGGAAGGTCGAACTGCAAACCTTCCCGCAGGGCGCTTACAATGACAGCGTCGTGGCCGGGGCCCTTGCCGGCAACCTGCCCGACATTCTGGACGTCGATGGTCCGGTGATGCCGAACTGGGCATGGGCAGGCTACATGCAGCCCCTGCAAATCGACGAGGCCAAGATCGCGTCCTTCCTGCCCGGACCCAAAGGCTATTGGGGTGGCAAGTTGTACTCGGTCGGTCTGTGGGATGCCGCCGTGGCCATGGTCACCCGTCAGTCCTATCTGGACGAACTGGCTCTGCGCACCCCCACGCTGGAACAGCCCTGGACTGCCGAGGAATTCCAAGGCGCACTGGATGCCGCCAAGAATTCCGGCAAGTTTGAATACGCCTTGGATCTGGGCATGGCCTGGACTGGCGAATGGTATCCCTATGCCTTCTCGCCCTTCCTGCAATCCTTCGGTGGTGACATCGTTGACCGCAGCACCTACAAGACCGCCGAAGGCGCTTTGAACGGCGATGCCGCGCTGGCATTCGGCAACTGGTGGCAGGGTCTGTTCACCGGCGGCTATGCCCAAGCCACCCAAGACGGCGCTGACCGTGATTCGGGCTTTTCCACCGGCAAATATGCCTTCTCGTGGAACGGCAACTGGGCCGCGCTCAACTCTTTGAAGGCCAATGCTGACACCGTGTTCCTGCCCGCGCCTGACTTTGGCAATGGCCCGAAAATCGGTGCCGCGTCGTGGCAGTTCGGTGTGTCGGCTGCGTCCAAGCATCCCGACGGCGCCTCGGCCTTTATCGAGTTCGCGTTGCAGGACAAGTACCTGGCCGAATTTTCCAACGGCATCGGCCTGATCCCGGCGACCAAAACCGCCGCGGCAATGACCGAAAACTACAAGGACGGCGGCCCGATGGCAGTGTTCTTTGGTCTGACCGAAGCCCAGGCTTTGGTGCGCCCCGTGACCCCTGGCTATGTGGTTCAGGCCAAGGTCTTTGAAAAGGCGCTGGCAGACATCGCCAACGGCGCTGACGTTGCGGCCACGCTGGACGCAGCCACCGACGAGATCAACGCCGACATCGAAAAGAACGGCGGCTACGGTCACTGATCTTTCGGAACCGTCCGACCTTTCGTGTCGGGCGGATCTGAATTGCTCCCGGCTCCTCCCGAGCCGCCTTGGGGGGCGGACCATCGCCCCCCATTTTTTCAAAGGGACCCCAATCATGGCTTCGAAATTTTTCGTCTCGCACAAGACAGGCTGGCTGATGGCTGGCCCCGCTTTCGGGTTGATGGTGCTTTTCATCCTGATCCCCTTCGTCTTTGCCATTGCCCTAAGTTTCACCAACCAGCGCCTGATCTCGCCCAATCCGACCGAATATGTCGGCCTGTCGAATTACAGCCAGCTTTTGGGCTTGGGTGTCTTGTCGCTGGACCCGGTCAAGGACACGGCCGGAACGGTGGTGATGAAAGACGGCGCACCGGAATATCCCGGCACGCGCGAATACACCCGCAATAACCCCGACTATCCGCAATATGACGGGATGCGCGAATGGTTCCGCGTGTCATTGGGCGGGGAAGCCCAGCATGTCGTGCTGGCCTCGGACGTCGTGTTCATGAAGGCCATCGTCAACACCTTCTTGTTCGTGATCTTCGTTGCCCCGCTGCAAGGCGGTCTGGCCCTTGGTCTGGCGCTGCTGATCAACCAGCGTCTGCGTGGCATCAACGCCTTCCGCACGATCTTTTTCATGCCGGTTGTGGTGTCCATCGTGGTCGTGTCGATCCTGTGGAAGATCATCTATGACGGCAACAACGGCCTGTTGAACAACATGCTGTCGGCCCTGTCTTTTGGCGCCTTTGAACCGGTCAACTGGCTGGGGGATTCCGCCACTGCGTTGGGGGCGATCATCATCATGTCGATCTGGCAGGCGGTCGGATTTCACATGGTGATCTGGCTGTCGGGATTGCAGACGATTTCGCCCACCCTATACGAGGCCGCCGCAATCGAAGGCGCGTCCAAATGGCAGGTGTTTCGCTATATCACCTGGCCCGGCCTGAAAAACACCGCCGTTCTGGTGCTGCTGGTGATCACGATGCAGGCCTTTGGTCTGTTCTCGCAAGTCGATGTGATGACCAACGGCGGCCCCTTGGACAGCACCCAAACCATCGTGTTCCAGGCGATTGAACGCGGCTACGGCAAGCAGGACATTTCCGGGGGATCCGCGATTTCGGTGATCTTGTTCGTGATCGTTCTGTCGATCTCGCTGTTCCAACGCTGGCTGACCCGCAACAAGGAGACGAAGTGATGGCGATGATGTCCTCTGACAACCACGGTTTGCGGCTGTTCGTCCGCTACCTTGTTCTGGTGTTGATTGCCCTGATCTTCTGCTTCCCGCTGGTGTTCATGGTGGTTTCGTCCTTCAAGCCCGATCAGCAATTGCTGCTGGATTCCGGCAATATGCGGGCCTTCTTGCCCGTGGGCGATCTGTCCTTCAACAATTACACCGATGCGTTTTCGCGTGCGCCAGTCGGGTTGTTCATCTTTAACTCGGTCTTTGTGACCGGGGTGACAGTGGTCTTGTCGCTGCTGTTGTGTTCGGCCGCCGGGTTCGCCTTTACCTTCGTGGAATGGCGCGGCCGCAACATCGCACTGTCGATCATTCTGGCCACGCTGATCGTGCCGTTTGAAACCACCGCCATCCCCTTGCTTTTGCTGGCGTCCAAACTGCCCTGGATCGGGATGGAGGGCATCACATACGGCTGGCTGAACACCTACCGCGTGCAGATCATCCCCTTCATCGCGGATGGCCTGACGATCTTCCTGTTCGTGCAGTACTTCAAGGATCTGCCGGGTGAGTTGATCGAGGCGGCCCGTGTCGAAGGCGCGTCCTGGTTCCAGATCTACCGCAAGATCGTCATGCCTTTGTCCGGCCCAGTTCTGGCCACCGCCGCGATCCTGAAGTTTCTGGCAATGTACAACCAGTACCTTTGGCCGCTGATGGTCGTCCAGCAAGAGGAGTACCGCCCGGTCATGGTGGGTCTGCAATACTTCTTCCAGCTGAACATCGCCTGGGGAGAGGTCATGGCCTATCTTAGCCTGATCACCCTGCCTGTTCTGGCCTTCTACCTTTACCTGCAAAAGGCCTTTATCGCGTCGATCGCATCAACCGGCGTGAAGGGCTGATAGATCATGGTTATTTCAATCGAAAACAAGTGGATCTGGGACAGCTGGTATGCCCGCGACGGCAACACTTGGCACGGGTTCTTCCTGCAAGCGGACACCGCACTGGGGGATCCTGATCTGCGGCACCTGAACGTGACGCAGGGCCATGCCACATCGACCGATCTGGTGAACTGGACGCATCTTGGCACCATGTTCAAACCGGCCAACAGCCCGGCATGGGACGACAGCACGACCTGGACCGGATCGGTGGTGCAGGACGATGCGGGCCTGTGGCATCTGTTTTACACCGGAACCTGCAAGTCCGAAGCCTCGCTGTATCAGCGCATTGGCCATGCCACCTCGACCGATCTGCATTCCTGGGTGCGGGTCGGGGACGGCTTGTGTCTGGATCTGACAGAACCGCAGGCCGACACCTACGAAAAGGATCACATGGTCGGCCATTGGCACGACCGCGCCATGCGCGACCCTTGGGTGATGCGCGATCCGGATGGCGACGGCTGGCTGATGTATTTCACCGCCCGCGCGCCCGGCATAGCCGAGCCGAACGCCGGGGGGGCCATCGGCTTTGCCACCTCGCCCGACCTGCTGAACTGGACGCTTTGCCCCCCGGTGTTCACTGGCGGCTTTGGTCAGTTGGAAGTGCCGCAGGTCTTTGCGCAGGACGATCATTGGTACTGCCTGTTCTGCACCTCGGGTTTTCAATGGTCCGACCATTACCGCGCGACCAATCCGCAAAGCCCGGTCACCGGCAATCACTATCTGATCGCGGATCATCCCCGCGGCCCCTGGCGTGTGGCCCCCGGACCATTTCTGGACGGTGACATGCCCTGCCGCCGCTATGCCGCGCGCATCGTGGACGGACCGCAGGGTCTGGTGATCCTTGGCTTTGCCGACAACGGCAAAGAGAATTTCGGCGGCTATGTGATGAACCCCGAGCCCGTTGTGGTGGGCGCGGATGGATTGTTGCAGATCATTCAACTTGCACAAGCGGCGGAGTAAATTATGGCACGCATCACCTTAAAGGGTCTGAAGAAAAGCTACGGCAACGCCCATGTCATCAAAGGCGTGGATATTGACATCGAAGACGGAGAGTTCTGCGTCTTTGTCGGCCCCTCGGGCTGTGGCAAATCCACCTTGCTGCGCATGGTTGCCGGGCTTGAGGATATCTCGGGCGGGGATCTGATGATCGGGGACAAGCGCGTCAACGATCTGCCCCCTTCAGCGCGCGGCGTGGCGATGGTGTTTCAATCCTATGCCATCTTTCCACATATGACCGTGCGCGAAAACGTGGCCTTCGGTTTGACCATCGCCGGCGACAGCAAGGCGGTGAAGGATGCCAAAGTGGCCGAGGCCGCCCGCATCCTGCAAATGGAACATCTGATGGACCGCCGTCCCAGCCAGTTGTCGGGCGGTCAGCGTCAGCGCGTCGCCATCGGCCGCGCCATCGTGCGCAAACCGCAGGTGTTTCTGTTCGACGAGCCTTTGTCCAACCTTGACGCCGCCCTGCGCATGGATATGCGGATGGAGATCGGCAAGCTGCACCAGCAGTTAGGTGCAACCATGATCTACGTGACCCATGATCAGGTCGAGGCGATGACCTTGGCTGACAAGATCGTCGTCCTGCGCGATGGTCTGGTGCAGCAGATCGGCGCGCCGATGGATCTGTATCACAACCCGTCAAACCTGTTCGTGGCGGGCTTTCTGGGCGCGCCGTCGATGAACTTTATCAATGTGACGGTGAAGGCTTTGCAGGGCGACAAGGTGCTGGTGACGGCCCCGGGGCTGAACGACATCGAAGTCTCGGGCAAGCGCGGTCCATTCACTGTCGGCCAAACCGCCATCCTTGGCCTGCGCCCGCAATATCTGTCGGTGACCGATGACACCGGCATCGGCAAATTGCAGGGCAAGGTCGCGCTGTCCGAACGTCTGGGCAGCGAAACCGTGCTGGAACTGACCCAAGCTTCGGGTCAGCCGATCATCGCGACACTGGCGCGCGACGCCCAGTTTCAGGTCGGAACCGAGATCAACCTATCCTTCGATCCCGATCAGACCCATCTGTTCCAGCCCGACGCCAGCTTTACCAAAAACGCGCACTAGCATCAATTAGGCAGGTTCGATCACAAGCAATCAAATTTTTGCTTGCTTGTGATCCTATCTGGCGACATAACGGCAGGATCCTGACCCAAGGCCCGCCGATGTCCCGCGCTGCCGAAATCTCAGCCTATCTGTTCGCCCAAGGCGAAACTCCGGTCGCCGATCTGGCCCGCGTGTTGGGGGCGTCTTTGGCGACCATCCGGCGCGACCTCGCCCAGCTCGAATCCTCCGGCTTGGTTGAAAGGATGCATGGCGCGGCCCGACTGGCGCAGGCCGCCAAGACCGAGGTCGGCCACAAAGCGCGCGAGGACCGCAATCTGCCCGCCAAACGCGCCATCGCGCGGTTGGCTTACGGCCTTTTGCGCCCCGGCAACACCGTGCTTCTGGATGCCGGTACGACGGTTCTGCAACTGGCGCGGCAAATCCGGCTGGCACCGATGCCGCTGACGGTGGTGACCAATGGTCTGGCGGTGGCGCAGGAACTGGCCGATCTGCCGCAGGTGCATCTGTGCATTCTGGGTGGTCGTCTGCGCCCCGGTCATCTGTCGCTGGTCGGTCCCTTGGCCGAAACCATGCTGGCCGGGCTGTGGCTGGACCATGCCTTTCTAGGGGCAAGTGCGATTGCGGCGGACGGCTGGATCACCAGCTTTGACGCGGACGAGGCGCGGTTGAACGCCGCGATGGCCGACCGCGCCGACCGGCTGACCCTGCTGGCCGACCGATCAAAATTGGGGGTCCGCGCCACCTTTGCCGTGCGCCAACTGACCGGGGTGGACAGGCTGATCAGCGACCAGCTCCCGGCGGAGTTTGTCGATTTTGCCGCCAGAACCGGCCTGACCCTGCTGCACCCTCCCGAGGTCGAAAATGCCTGATATCGTGGCATCTTTAGACGGGGGTGGGTCAAAAACCGAAATCGCCTGGGCGGATGCGACCGGGCGCAGCTTTCGCCACCGCATCGATACCGGTTGCAATCCGCAGGACCGCCGCGACTGGCTGGACCCGATCCGTGACGCACTAGCCGCCCTGCCTTCCCCGCCGCTGCACATCACCTTTGGCCTTCCCGGCTACGGTGAAATCCCGACGCTGGATGTCGAGGTGGCCGCCGAAATCACCCGGATTTGCCCCCGCGCGACCCTGATGAATGATGTGGCGCTGGCTTATCACGGGGCCTTTCCCGATGGTGGGGGGGTGCTGGTTCTGGCCGGAACCGGGTCGATGGCCATGGCGCAGGGGCCTGCGGGCCTGCACCGCACCGGCGGCTGGGGCGATGCCTTTGGCGACGAAGGCAGCGCCTATGCCATTGGCCGCGTTGCCCTTTCCACCTCCAGCCAGATGATCGACACCCGCCGGACCGATACCGGATTTGCCGCCGATCTGATGGCGCGGATGGGATGCACGCCGGATCAGGGCCCCTTCGCGCTGATGACCTGGGCCATGGCACAACCCCACCCCCGCGCCGCCATCGCCGCGCTAGCCCGCCATGTCGATGCCATGGCCATTGCAGGTCAGCCGACCGCAACCGCGATCCTGACCGACGCCGCCAACGATCTGCACCGCCATGCAAGTGCCGTTGCCCGTTTGGCAGGTTTGGCACCGCCACTAATCTGGTCCACCGCCGGATCGGTGTTCCGCAGCCAGATCCTGACCGCCGCCCTGACCAAGATGATTGGCAGCACCGCCATCCCCCCGGCCCATTCCGCCCTGACCGGCGGGCTGATCACGGCCGCCCGTTCCGCAGGCTGGCCCGCCGCGCCCGCCTGGCGCAACCTTTTGAAAGACCCCGCATGACCCACGCCCTTGCCACCCTGACCCGCCTGCCCGCCGCCCACGCCAAGGTTCGGCGTCCCGGCCTGACCTCGGTCTGTTCGGCACATCCTTTGGTGATCGAGGCCGCCTTGCTGGAAGCCGCCGCCGCAGGCGCCGTCGCCTGTATCGAGGCGACCTGCAATCAGGTAAATCAAGATGGCGGCTATACCGGCATGACGCCCGCCGACTTTCGCGCCTTTGTGCTGCGCATCGCGGCAAATCTGGACTTTCCGGCGGAAAACATCCTGTTCGGCGGCGATCATCTGGGCCCGAACCCCTGGCGCAAGGGGTCGTCGGACAATGCGATGGCCAAAGCCATTACTATGACCCGCGCCTATGCGGCGGCGGGGTTTGGCAAGATCCACCTCGACGCGTCGATGTCCTGCGCCGATGATCCGGTGCCGCTGCCACCGCAGACCATGGCCGCGCGCGCGGCGCTGCTGGCCCAAGCCGCCGAGGAGGGGGCAGCAACCGCCCACCACCCCGCCCCCGCCTATATCATCGGAACCGAAGTGCCGGTGCCGGGCGGCGCTGCCGAACATCTGGACAGCCTGATCCTGACCACCCCCGCCGATGCGGCGGAAACCATCGCGATCCATGCCCGCGCCTTTGCCGCCCTTGGCCTTGACGCGGCATTCGCCCGTGTCGTCGGCCTTGTCGTGCAGCCCGGTGTCGAATTTGGTCAGGACAATGTGATCGCCTTTGTCCCCGCCGCCGCCACCGCCCTGATCGCCGCCCGCCCCGCCCTGAACGCGGTCTATGAAGCGCATTCCACCGATTACCAATCCGCCCAATCCCTGCGCGCACTGGTCGAAGGCGGTTTTGCCATCCTGAAGGTTGGCCCCGGCCTGACTTTTGCCCTTCGCGAAGCGCTGTATGGTCTGGATCTGATCGCCGCCGAACTGGTGCCGGAGTATGCCGCCCAGACCCTGCCCCGCGCGATGGAGGCGCTGATGCAGGCCCAGCCCGGCGACTGGGCCGCCTATTGCCACGGGTCGGACAGTGACCAGCGTCTGCAACGGCATTTCGGCTATTCCGACCGTATCCGGTATTACTGGACGCAACCTTTGGCCGGTTCGGCGGTCGATCGCTTGATGCAGGTGCTGCACAACCGCCCGATCCCGGAACCGCTGATCAGCCAATACCTGCCGCGCCTGATGGGTCACCCCGCCAATGCCCGCGCCCTGCTGATCGCCGCGGTCCGTCTGGCCCTTGCCCCCTACAGCTTTGCCTGTCAGGGCGACTAGACGACCCAAACCCACATTTGCCCCCCGCCCCGCCGGATTTCACCCAGCGGCCCGCCGTTTCACGCTTGAACCGGGGCAATGGCCAACCCTACTGTCCCGGTCACAGCGGGTGCCTTAGACGGTGCCTTTCCATAGGCGCGGTGACTGGGGCGTCGCGGTGCAGAAAAGGGCAGATATGGCAGAGCAAAGCGCGTTTATCGACAAGATCGGCCTGTGGATGGATCAGGCAAGCGGGATCGCTTTGGGCTGGCTGACCTCGCCCGCCGCTTGGTCGCAATTTGCCATCGTGGGTCTGGGATATCTGGTGGCGCGGCTGGTGTCGGGGCGTCTGTCCCCGATCCTTGACCACGGGATAGAGGCGTTGGCGGCCCGTCTTGGCCCCCTTGGCGGACCGATCCGCGCCCTTAAACGGTTTCTGCCCCTGCTGCTGCCCGTCCTCGCCTATGGCCTGACCGCCGGAGGAGAGCAGATCACCCGCGCGACCTTTGGCTCGGGTGAGGTGATTGCCTTTGGCAAACGGGTGTTCCTGTTTCTGGCCGCGCGGATCTTTGCCCGCGACATGCTGCGCGATCCCTTCCTGAAGGTGCTGGCGCGCTATGTTCTCGTGCCGCTGGCCGGCCTTTATGCGCTTGGCCTGCTGGATGATATCCTGACCGGTCTGGAAGAAACCGTTGTGGCCTTGGGCAATATCCGGTTTTCGGTGCTGTCGCTGCTGCGCGGGGCCATTGTGGGGTCGCTGCTGTTCTGGCTGGGGACATGGTCAAACCGGCAAAGCGCCGACTACATCAAGGGGCAGGCCGACCTGCGCCCCGCTACCCGCGAATTGTTCGCCAAAGCCGCCGAGGTGGTGATTTTCGGCACCGCCTTTGTGCTGCTGATGTCGGTCATGGGAATAGACCTGACCGCCGTCGCGGTTTTGGGCGGCGCTTTGGGTGTGGGCATCGGGCTGGGTCTGCAACAGATCGCGGCCAATTTCGTGTCCGGTGTGATCCTGCTGATAGAAGGCCAGACCACGGTGGGCGATTACGTCCAACTAGACGGTGGCGAGCGTGGCACCATCGTGAAGATGACCGCGCGGGCCTGTGTGCTGGAAACCTTTGACGGCAAATGGATCGTCGTGCCGAACGATCATTTCATCACGACGCGGGTGGTCAATTTCTCGGATCAGGGCAGCGCCAACCGCTATGATGCACCGTTTTCGGTCAGCTATGAAACCGACATCAATCTGGTGCCCGCGATTGTCGAGGCGGCAGTGGCGGCGCTGCCCTTTGTGCTGCAATCCCCGGATGGCCCGGATTGCGAGTTGAAGGGCTTTGGCGAATCCAGCGTGGATTTCACCATTGAATACTGGGTGCAGGGCATTGATGACGGCAAGAACAAATATCTCAGCCAGGTGAATTTTGCGATCTGGAATGCGCTGAAAGCGGCGGGGATCGACATGCCCTATCCGCACCGGGTGATCGAAGTTCGGGGCGGCCCGATTGCCTGATCCAGCACCCTTCGCGCTGGTGATCGGGGCGGGACCTGCCGGTCTGATGGCAGCGGAGGAGCTGGCCCGCGCAGGTCTGCGCGTTGTCTTGGCCGAGGCCAAGCCAAGTCCGGCGCGCAAGTTTCTGATGGCGGGCAAATCCGGGCTGAACATCACCAAGGATCAGGACGACGCGGGCTTTGCGGCGAAGTTCGACCGGACCGACCGGATGCGCCCAATCCTTGCCGCCTTTGGGCCGGATCAGGTGCAGGACTGGTGCCGAGATCTGGGTCAAGCCGTGTTCACCGGATCCTCGGGGCGGGTGTTTCCGGTGTCGATGAAGGGGTCGCCCGTGTTGCGGGCTTGGCTGGGGCGGCTGGGGGGCATGGGTGTAGACCTGCGGACCCGCTGGCGCTGGACCGGGTTAGAAGGCGCAGGGATCACGTTTGAGACGCCGCAGGGCGGGCAGGTTTTGCATCCGGCAGTCACTGTGCTGGCCTTGGGCGGGGCAAGCTGGTCGCGGCTGGGGTCGGACGGGGCTTGGGTGCCGATCCTGCAAAGTGCCGGGGTGACGGTCGCACCGTGGAAGCCCGCGAATATGGGGCTGATGGTGGATTGGTCGCCCCATATGGCGCGGCATTTCGGGGTGGCGGTGAAGGGGGCGGCCTTGCTGGTCGGCGGGCTTCGCGAGCGGGGGGAGTTTGTGGTGTCCGGGCGCGGGCTGGAGGGGGGCGGGATTTATGCCGTCTCGCGCTCCGTGCGTGAGGGGGGGGATTTGCGGCTGGATCTGATGCCGGACCTGACGGAGGCGGAGGTGGCGGCAAGGCTGGCGCGGATCAAACCGGCGGAAACTTTGGCCAACCGCTTGCGGAAACTGGGGCTGACCCCGGTGGCGGCGGGGCTGGTGATGGAATGGGGCAAGGGGCTGCCGGTCGCGGCGGCGGTCAAGGATCTGCCGGTCCGGCATCTGGGGCCAAGGCCGCTGGATGAAGCCATCTCGGTTGCCGGTGGGGTCGCTTGGGAGGGGGTCAGTGAGGAGCTGGAATTGACGGCCTTGCCGCAGGTTTTCGTGGCCGGGGAGATGCTGGACTGGGAGGCCCCGACGGGGGGCTACTTGCTGACGGGCTGTCTGGCCACCGGGGCCTGGGCCGGGCGGGCTGCGGCACGGAAATTGATGCCGGGATAAAGCGTCCAGATCTGGACACTTTTCTTTATTGTTTGATATCAATGAGTTGAATATAGGAAATTAACCTGAAATTAAGGGTTTGCGGATGGGGTTCTCTTCGTCGCCGCTGGACCCCTCCCATTTCTTAGGCGAAGGAGAACCCGTTGCCTTGCGTCAGAATTGGGCGCAGACTGCCGTGGCGCGGGCCGACAGGGTCGGCGGATGGGGGGCGATCATGGCAGACGAAAAACCCGGAACCTGGCGCGTGGTTCTGGCGGCGATCTTGGATTTTCTTTTGGTCTTTCTCGTCGGCGGCTATGTCATCGGCCTGCTGAGCGGGGGCACGACCGACGGCGGGTTTGACCTGAACGGCCTGCCCGCGCTGGCGCTGTTTGCGCTGGTGGTGCTGTATTTCTGGGGGATGAACCGAATGGGCGGCACGGTGTTCATGCGGGTGTTCAGGTTGGTTTGAGGGGGGTGCCTTGACCGGCCCGCCCCACGAGGGGGAAGGCGCGGGAAGGTTCGCGGGGGGTAAGATCACAAGACGTAGCGATCCAGTCATAGGTGCCCCCCTACCCACCACTGACGACGGGCGTGGGGGGGGGGAGGGTTGGTAGTCGTGTAGTTCTAGTGGGTGGGCGG
>JANNBI010000268.1:0-2310 GCA_031385345.1 Paracoccaceae bacterium
ATCTTGGCCAGCGATGTGCTGTCGCCCCCCGCGTTTCGGGCCAGATTGACGCCGCGCAAAACCTCGGCCAAGGAAAAAGGCACCTTGTTCAGTTCGTAAGGAATTTCGGACAGCGTCATGTTGATTTCAGTCGCGGCGAGCATCGTGTCGCGCTGTGTCGTTGGGCGCGGGGGGGGCCGTGCGGTCGCAGGCGGTATCCGACAAAGCCGACGATGGCCCGCACCAGCGCCCCTCGGGTTGACCGGGGCGGGGCACGGTCCAGAAGGCGAGCATTTTCAAACAGGAACTCAGAGGCGCGCTGGAAATGGCCAAGGGCTTTCAGCGCGTCAGCAATCTTGTGGTTCCAATGGCCTAGGGTGACGGCGTCTGCCAGCCGGGGCTGCAGGTCAACAATCTTCCGGGGCGCGTGTCAAAAGATCCACCACTTCGGCATTGTTGTAGCCCGACCTAGCGCATTGCGCCGCGCGCGACAGAAAATCGACCGCCTGTTCGTGCAGATGCGCCTTTTCGTAATGGTGCGCCAACAAGGCAAGCGAGGCTGCCCGATAGCCCTTTGCGGCACCACAGGTGTTCAGCAGGTCCGCCGCTTTTGCATGCAGGGTGCGGCGCTGGTCGCTGACCAACAGTTCATAGGCCGTGTCCCCGATGATCGCGTGGTGAAACCGATGCCTACCCCGGGCCTTGTCCACCGGTTCGACAAGTCGGCTCGTTCGGCAGCGGCAATCTCGGATGCCAGCGCCTCGGCCCCGATGCCGGCAGGATGCAACTGCGCCAGCATATCAAGGTCGAAGTTGCGGCCCATCACTGCCGCAACTTTCAGGGTCGTTTGCTGGGCCGGGGTCAGGCTGGCGATCCGTTCGGCCACGACGCCTTCGACCCCATCGGGAAAGGCGATCTGCGACAGGCTATGCTCACCCATGCCAAGATGCGCATAGCCCGCCTCGACCCGCAGCAGGCCACGGTCCTGCAGCGACAGGGCCAGCGCATTGGTGAACAGTGGATGGCATTCGCCATGAGAATAGACCAGATCGACAATACCCGGTGCGGATTCGATCACCCCAAGGGCGGCATTGATCAGGGTAACGGACCCGTTGTGGGTAAAGGGTTCCAGCCGTATCACGTCGCAATCGGTCCGGTCCAGCAAGCGACGGGCTTCGAAAGGCAGGGCATCGCCGTCCAGTGGGCGCGAAACGACTGTGACGGCGATGTTGGGGAAGGCGCGGGAAAAGCGTTCCAGCAATTGCCATGAGGCAGAATCGAACCAATGCGCATTGTCAACAATCAGAACCTGAGGCGTGGGAACGATCAGACGTTCCAAAAGCGCGATGATGACGGTTTGGGTTTTTTCGGCTCGCCCGCCGCCGGACAGGTTGGCAGTCACAACCGTATCGGGAACCTCGGTGCGCGGAACGGGGCTGAGCAGCGGCAAAAGCTCTGACAGGGTGGGATCATGGCCCAGCAACGCCTGCAAACCATCGGTTTGAAGATCCGCCCCGGCGACCGCCGCGACCAACTGGCGCCAAGGGTAGAACCCGGGCGTTCGGCGCAAGGCGTCGGCGTTCAGGCGCAGGGTGGGGATGGCCGCCCTGTCCAGCTTCAATTGAAGATGGCCCGCCAACGGGACTTTCCCAGACCCGCCTCGCCCACGATGCGCAGGACGCCCGGGGCAATGCCTTGCCGCAGTCGCGCCACAAGGTCATTCAGTCTGGCGCGCTCCTTGTCGCGCCCGACCATTTCGCCATTTTGGGCGGCCTGACCCAAGGCTTCGCCCGCCACAATGTATTGGGCCGCGGCTTCCTGACCTTTGAGGGCAGCGATGCCGGCTTCGACAAATTGGAACCGCCGCGCGCCGTCTCGTTTTGTTTGGCCATCCACCCGCGTCTGCCCGGCGGCCCCGCTGGACAAAGCGGCCGCGCGATTCACCGCATCCCCGATAACCGTGTATTCCATATGGCCACCGGACCCGACCAACCCGGCAAAGACCTTGCCGCCGGTCACCCCGATGCTGGCCGTCAGTCCTGCGACCTGCGCCGCCTGATGTACCTGCGCCGCTGCGGCAAGGCTGCGTTCGGCGTTGTCCTCGAACGATCGGGACTGCAACCCCCAGGCGGCCATCAGGATCAATCCCTTGTCATCCATCGCGAACTTCAGGCGCAGACCGCCATTCGCAGCAATGGCCCTTTCGGTCCCCGCGGAAAGGACAGCAAGACCGGGCAAATCACCCTCACCTTGAAAGTCGAACCCCTGAAACCGGGCGAAAAGGATGTGTGACGACCGGAATTCGGCCAGCCAGTCCGTCAGCGTCCCGTC
>JANNBI010000270.1:0-4330 GCA_031385345.1 Paracoccaceae bacterium
GGTGGCTTTGCCCCCAACCTTAGCTCTGCCCGGGACGCGCTTGATTTCATTCTGAAATCCATCGAGAAGGCCGGGTACAAGCCGGGCGATGACATCTGTCTGGCGCTGGACTGTGCCGCCACCGAATATTTCAAAGGTGGAAAGTATGAGATGAAGGGCGAGGGCAAGTCGCTGAACATCGAACAAAATGTCGATTTTCTGGCCGGTCTGGCGGCGGATTACCCGATCATCTCGATCGAGGATGGCTGTTCCGAGGATGACTGGGAAGGCTGGAAAATGCTGACCGACCGTCTGGGATCAAAGATGCAGCTGGTGGGCGACGATCTGTTCGTGACCAACCCGCGCCGTCTGGCCGAGGGCATCAAGAAGGGCTGCGCCAATTCGATGCTGGTCAAGGTCAACCAGATCGGCACCCTGACCGAAACCCTTCAGGCTGTTGATATGGCGCACCGGGCGGGCTTTACCAATGTAATGAGCCACCGGTCCGGCGAAACCGAAGATGCGACAATTGCCGATCTGGCCGTGGCCACGAATTGCGGGCAGATCAAGACCGGGTCGTTGTCGCGGTCGGACCGGCTGGCCAAATACAACCAGTTGATCCGGATCGAGGAAATGTTGGGCGAGACGGCGGAATATGCCGGACGTTCAATCCTGCGGGCGTAATCGTCCGACCTGACCTGACGATCAGGGGCGCCGTTTGGCGCCCCTGTTCAATTCAGCGCCACTTTGTATTCCTGCAAGGTATTGCCGCCGTCCACGGTGATCAGTTGGCCAGTCAGATAGCTGGCCTCTTGCGACGCCAAGAACAGGACGACGTGGCCAATTTCCTCGGGCCGTCCAGCGCGGCCAAGCGGGGTGTAGCCGCCCGCGACCACCTCCTCGGCAGAGGAGGATCCGGTGTGGATCCAGCCCGGCGCGACGCAGTTGACGGTGATCCCATGCGGACCATTTTCGATGGCCTGAACGCGCGCCATGCCCAACATCCCCGCCTTGGCAGCCGCATAGGGGCCCGACCCCGCGATCCCAACCAAAGGCCCGGTGACCGACGACATATGGACAATGCGCCCATAGCCGCGCGCGATCATTCCCGGCAGCACCGCGCGGCTGACCATGAAGGCCGATTTCAGGCTGATCGCGATCTGGAAGTCAAACGCCTCGTCCGTGACCTCGGCCATGGTGGCGCGTTTGGCGGTCTTGCCGGTCTGCGACATTCCGGCGTTGTTGACCAGAATATCGATTGGTCCCAGGGATTTGGTCACCGCAGCCACCAGCGCCGTGATCTGATCCGGGTCGGTAAGATCGGCCGTGGCGGCGAAGCTGTCGTCACCCCCAAGTTCAGCCCGGCGGTCGTGGATGCGGTCGGTGGTGGCAGTGATGGCCACCCTTGCCCCTGCTGCCCGCAGCAGACGCGCGGTGGCAAAGCCGATCCCGTCGGGCGACCCTGCCCCGGTCACCAGCGCCACCCGTCCCTGAACGCCTGTCATCGCTTGCCCACCCCTGTTCTCCATCCGTCATGCCGGTTTGCTTTGGCCGCCGAAATCGCCATCATGCCCCCGCCAACCAAAAGGAAAACCATGAGCGCCGAACAGATCATCGCCCGCCTTCGTCTGCAACCCCATCCCGAGGGCGGTTGGTATCGCCAAACCTGGGAAGGCCCGCAGATTCCGGGGCGCGCAAGTGGCACCGCGATCTATTTTCTGCTGGCCGCCGGGCAGCGCAGTCATTGGCACCGCGTCGATGCCGATGAGATCTGGCTATATCACGCCGGGGCGCCGCTACGCCTGTCGCTGTCGGAAACCGACCAAGGCCCTGCCCGGCATCTGACGCTGGGCCCGGATGTTCTGGGGGATCAGACCCCGCAAGCCGTGGTTCACTCCGGACACTGGCAGGCGGCGCAAACCTTGGGCGATTACACTTTGGTGTCCTGCACCGTCTCGCCGGGGTTTCGGTTTGACGGGTTCGTGCTGGCACCGCCGGGATTTGACATCCCGGGTCAAGGCTGACCCCACCCGCGCCGAATTGTTCCCGGTACAAGTTTGAAATGGCGCTTGGTGGGCGGGTTGACTATCACCCGGCGCATGATCCAGCCCAATCCCCCCAAGAACGAGGACAGCCCGGCGGGCTTTGCCTTTGCGCTGACCGCCTATTTCCTGTGGGGGTTTTTGCCGATCTACATGAAGATCCTGGCGCATATCCCGACGCTAGAGGTGCTGGCCCACCGGGTGATCTGGTCAGTGCCGGTGTCGGTGCTGGTGCTGATCGTGCTGAAGCGCACAGCCGACTTGCGCGCGGCGCTGCGGTCGTGGCGGATGCTGGCGATGGGGGCGGCGACGGCAGCGCTGATTTCGGTCAACTGGGGGATCTACGTCTGGTCGGTGCAAAGCGGTCACGCGCTGGACGCGGCTTTGGGTTACTACATCAACCCGCTGTTCTCGGTCTTTCTGGGGGCGGTTCTGCTGGGCGAAAAGATGGATGCGGCTCAGAAGGCGGCCATCGCGCTGGCGGCTTTGGCAGTGGTCTATCTGACCTATGACGCCGGGCGGGTGCCGATTGTGGCGCTGGGGTTGACCGTCACCTGGGGCCTGTACGCCTATCTGAAAAAGCGTCTGCCGCTGGGTCCGAACCAAGGCTTCGCGCTGGAGGTTCTGATCCTGTTGCCGGCCGCGCTGGCCTATGTAATCTGGGCTGCCTGGCAGGGCAAGGCGATGTTCTTGCAAGGCAATCTGACCGATGACCTGATGCTGGTAGGTCTGGGTCTGGTCACTGCCGGACCGCTGATGATCTATGCCAATGCCGCCAAACTGCTGCGGCTGTCCACTATCGGGATCTTGCAATATATCGCACCAACGATGATCTTCCTGACCGCCGTGTTCTGGTTTGACGAGCCTTTTGGCCGCGCCCAGATGATCGCCTTTCCGATGATCTGGACCGCCTTGGCGATCTACACCGCCAGCCTGATCCGTCAGGCCCGCGCGCGGGCCTAGGCCGCCATCCAGTCGCGGATCAGCGCGGTCAAGTCACCCGCCACGCTGTCCAGCGGGCGCTTGGCGAAATCGACCACACCCCGGTCCGCCGACTTCCAGACCACCAGCCCCTTTGGCACCGCTGGATGCGGCGGCGGGTTGGCCATCGGCTTTGCCCCGCGGTGCAGCACCAGTTGAATGGCTGGGGCCGAGTGCAGGCGCAGGGTCAACCAGTCTTCTTGCCCCGGTCGGCCAAAAGACGGCGCGTTCCACTTTATCCCGCCGCGCAGTACGGGACAGGCGGCGCGGATCAGATCGCACAGGGCCGCCGCTTCGACCTTGCGGGGATGATCCAGTGCGCCAAGGTAGTCGGCCACTGGGTCAGCGCCGGGCATAGGGTCAGAGCCGGGCAATGAAATCATATTTCAACAACCACATCAGGATCCTGTCGGTATTGCTGCGCTGCAATCCGGTAGCGGTCAAAAGCTGGGCCACATCCGCGCCCTGATCCGCAGCATTTTGCACGGCGGCATAGACAGCGGCGATGTCCTTGGGGGAGGCAAAGATCCGTTTGACCCCCAGATAGTCCCGCGCGGCCAAAGTATCGTTCAGGTCGGGCAACCCATCGCGCGAGGTGGCGGCAAAGCGTTTGCCGTCATGAGCGGTCTGTTCGGTGGGATAGGCCGCATAAAGCTTTGTCGGTGAGGGGGCCACCGGCAAAGATTCCGGCGCATAGCGGCGATGCCGCGCGGCGTTCACCCGACGGCGGCGGTCCTGTTCGGCCCAAAGATCCTGCATCTGCGGGATGATCCGCGCCCAGTCATACAGGTCTGCCGCACGTTTGCGCCCCGCTGCCCCCATTTGCCGCCGCAGGTTCGGGTTCTGCACCAGGATGCGGATCTTGTCGGCCAACTCACCCATGTCAATCTCGGTCACCGCAGACACCGAGGCGCAATATTGCGCGTAATTGTCCACGCCGCCGTGATGGCGCAGTGCCTCTTCGGCGGTATGGCGCGGCGGCAGGCTGCGGGTGGTGACGCGCAGACCGACCTCCGGGGTCACCGTGTCCTTCATGCCGTCCCAGTCACTGACCAGCAGCGGCAGACCTGCGGCCATAGCCTCAATCGGGGCCAGACCAAAGGTTTCCTGAATGTTGTCGATCAGGAACATGAACACATCGGCCCCCGACAGCGCCGCCTGACGCTCATCAGGTTTTGCGCCGTCAAGGATCAGGAAATTGACATCGGGCATCAGACGCGCCGCGCCGGTTTCAAACACCTTGCGGCCATAGGGATCGGAAAACACGCCACACAGCACCAGATGCAGACGCTGACCGTTGGTCAGCCCGCGTTGCACACGCTGCAAGG
>JANNBI010000272.1:0-3347 GCA_031385345.1 Paracoccaceae bacterium
GGCAAGACCAAGGCCCTGACCGCGCGGATCGTGCATCTGTTGCAGATGGGGCGCGCCCGACCAAACGAAATTCTGGCGGTCACCTTCACCAACAAGGCCGCGCGCGAGATGAAAAACCGCGTCGGGCGGCTGCTGGGCGAGGTGGTGGAGGGGATGCCCTGGATGGGCACGTTCCACTCGCTTTCGGTGAAAATCCTGCGGCGGCATGCCGAACTGGTGGGGTTGAAATCCAGTTTCACCATTCTGGACACCGATGATCAGTTGCGCCTGTTGAAACAGTTGATCTCGGCGGCGAATATCGACGAAAAACGCTGGCCGGCGCGGATGTTGGCGGGTCTGATCGACGGCTGGAAGAACCGCGCGATGACGCCGGACCGGGTGCCGTCATCGGAGGCGAGCGCCTATAACAACCGCGGCACCGAGATTTACGAGCAGTATCAAGAGCGGTTGCGCACGCTGAATGCCACCGATTTCGGTGATCTGCTGCTGCACTGCGTGGTGATTTTCCAGCGCCACCCGGATGTGCTGGAACAGTATCAGCGCTGGTTCAAATACCTGCTGGTCGATGAATATCAAGACACCAATGTCTGCCAGTATCTGTGGCTGCGTCTGCTGGCGCAGGCGCATAAAAACATCTGCTGCGTGGGCGACGACGATCAGTCGATCTATGGCTGGCGCGGGGCCGAGGTGGGCAATATCCTGCGGTTTGAAAAGGATTTTCCCGGCGCGCAGGTGGTGCGGCTGGAACAGAATTACCGGTCCACGCCGCATATCCTTGCCGCCGCCTCGGGGGTGATTGCGGGCAATGCGGGGCGTCTGGGCAAGACCCTGTGGACCGAGCGGGACAGCGGCGAAAAGGTGCGGCTGATCGGCCATTGGGACGGCGAGGAAGAGGCGCGCTGGATTGGCGAAGAGGTGGAGGCGCTGCAACGCGGACGCGGCCGGGTTGACGCCAAGTCACTGGAGGATATGGCTATACTGGTGCGCGCCAGCCATCAGATGCGCGCGTTCGAGGACCGGTTTCTGACCATCGGCATGCCCTACCGGGTGATCGGCGGCCCCAGATTCTATGAACGCCAAGAGATTCGCGATGCCATGGCCTATTTCCGGCTGGCGGTGTCGCCGGATGATGATCTGGCCTTTGAACGGGTGGTGAACCTGCCCAAGCGTGGGCTGGGCGACAAGGCGCAGCAGGATATCCAGCGCTCGGCACGGGCGGCGCAGACGACGCTTTTGGGTGGCGCGCGGGCTTTGCTGGCGGCGGGGGCCATCGGTGGCAAAGGGGCCGGGCAGTTGCGAGGCTTTTGTGACGGGGTGGACCGCTGGCACGGCCGCACCCTGATCGCCGGGGGCAACCATATCGAGTTGGCCGAAATGATTCTGGAAGAATCCGGCTATACCGAGATGTGGCAGAACGACAAAACCCCCGAAGCGCCGGGGCGGCTGGAAAACCTGAAGGAACTGGTCAAGGCGCTGGAGCAGTTCGACGGACTGCAAGGCTTTCTGGAGCATGTCGCGCTGATCATGGACAATGAAAGCGAGGAGGCGGAGGAGAAGATTTCCATCATGACGCTTCACGCCGCCAAGGGGTTGGAATTCCCGGTGATTTTCCTGCCGGGTTGGGAGGATGGTCTGTTCCCCAGCCAGCGCAGCATGGACGAATCCGGCCTGAAGGGGCTGGAGGAGGAGCGGCGGCTGGCCTATGTCGGCATCACGCGGGCCGAGATCTTATGCTCGATCTCCTTTGCGTCGAACCGCCGGGTTTATGGCCAGTGGCAAAGCCAGTTGCCCAGTCGGTTCATTGATGAATTGCCGGGGGATCATGTCGATGTGTTGACGCCTCCGGGCCTGTATGGCGGCGGGTTTGGGGCTGCGGCAAGTGCGGGCTTTGGCGGGTCGAACCGGCTGGAAGAGCGGGTGCGCAACGCGGATGTTTATAACTCGCCGGGATGGAAGCGGATGCAGGAACGCGCGCAGGCCCCGGTGACGCGGATGGCGCAACCGCGCGAAGCCAAGGGTCTGGTGATCGACGCGCAGGCGCTGTCGTCTTTTAGCATTGGCGACCGGGTGTTTCACCAGAAATTCGGCTATGGCGAGGTGATCGCGATCGAAGGCGACAAGCTGGACATCGATTTTGACCATGCCGGATCGCGCAAGATCGTGGCGCGCTGGGTCATGGCAGCACATGAGGTCAGCGACCCGCCGTTCTGACGCTGCGGCGCTGGGCAAGTGATTGCAGGCCGTGGACGATCAGGCCGGCGGCCAGCCCCCAGAAGGCCGCGCCAACCCCGAACACCGCGACGCCCGAGGCCGTGACCACCAGCGTCATCGTGGCGGCAAAGCGGGTGTCCACCGGGGTGAAGGCCGTGGTTAATGCTCCCAACAGCGGCCCCAGCAGCGCCAGCGCCACCAAGGCCACCATCAGGGCCGGGGGCAGGGCAAGCAGCAGCGGCAGGATGACCGGGCTGAGAACGCCTAACACGGCCCAGATCGCGGCATAGACCAGACCGACCCGCCAGCGCTGGGCCGGATCGGGATGGGTGTCGGGGCCAAGGCAGATCGCGGCGGTGATCGCGGCCATAGACACGGTATGCGCGCCGAACAGCCCGAAAAGTGCCGACAGCAGCCCGGTGGTGATCAGCGCCGGGCGAACCGGGGGGACATAGCCCGCCGCGCGCAGGGTGGCGAAGCCGGGCAGGTTTTGGCTGGCCATGGTGACCAGATACAGGGGCAGGGCCAGACCGATCATCACTGACCAGCGAAAGCTTGGCGCGGTGAACTGCGGTGCGGGCAGGGGCAGGGACAGCGCCGGAAGGTGGGCCGCCCCGGAGCCAAAGGCCAGAATCAGACCCAAAGCCAGCGCTGACAGCACCGCCAACGCCGGATTGCGCAGCCGCACGATCAAAAACACCGCCAGCATCGGCAGCACGATCTGCGGCAGGACTTGGGCGGCGGATGGGCCTTTCAGACAAAAGGGCAGCAGAACGCCGCCCAGCATGGCGCTGGCCACCGCATCGGGAATGCGCCCGACCAGCGCCCCCAGCGGGCGGATCAACCCGGTTGCGGCGATCATCAGCCCGGCGGCGACGAAGGCGGCCACGCCCTCGGCCATGGTGATGCCGGTGGTGGCAGCGATCAGGGCAGCGCCGGGGGTGGACCAGGCCAAAACAACCGGAACGCGGGCATAGGTTGAAAGGAAGGCCGAGCCTGCCGCCTTGGCCAGACAAATTGCCAGCACCCAGCTGGTGGTCTGGGCCGGGGTCGCGCCAAGGGCGGCGGCGGCGGACAGCAGAAGGGCAATGGTGGAGCCATAGCCGACGAGGGCGGCCACAAGGGCCGGGGGGAAA
>JANNBI010000277.1:0-3945 GCA_031385345.1 Paracoccaceae bacterium
CCAAAGGCTGGACAAGTTCGACATTCCGACGGCCGAGGCCGCCGAAATTGCGGTGCAGGCCGTCACCTCACGCGCTTTAAGCGTGCAGTCGGTTGAGGCAAAGCCCGCCAGCCGCAACCCCCATCCGCCCTTCATGACCTCGACCCTGCAACAAGAGGCCAGCCGCAAGTTCGGCATGGGGGCCAAGGTCTGCATGTCCACCGCGCAGCGGCTGTATGAAGCAGGCTACATCACCTACATGCGGACCGATGGCATCGACATGGCGCCCGAGGCAGTGACGGCGGCGCGGGCGGCGATCAAGGATCAGTTTGGGGCGGCCTATGTGCCCGACAGCCCGCGGATTTATAAGAACAAAGCCAAGAACGCGCAGGAAGCGCATGAATGCATCCGTCCGACCGAAATGGACGCCACGCCCGAAAAGCTGCGCCTTGCCGACCCCGAGCAGCGCAAGCTGTACGATCTGATCTGGAAGCGCACGATTGCCAGCCAGATGGCCTCGGCCCGGATGGAGCGGACGACCGTCGATCTGGCCAGTGCCGATACGCAGGTGATCTTGCGCGCTACGGGGCAGGTGGTTTTGTTTGACGGCTTCCTGAAAGTCTATGACGAAGGTCGCGACGAGGAGGGCGAGGATGACGCCCGCCTGCCGCAGATCATGGCCAATGAAGCGGTGGAAAAGCGCAAAGTCGCGCCGGAACAACATTTTACCCAAGCGCCGCCACGATACACCGAGGCGACCTTGGTCAAGCGGATGGAAGAGTTGGGCATCGGGCGGCCGTCAACCTATGCCTCGGTGATCACCACGATTCAGGACCGCGAATATGTCCGCAAGGACAAGAACCGTCTGATCCCCGAAGATAAGGGTCGGCTGGTCACGGCCTTCTTGACCAATTTCTTCCGCAAATATGTGGAATATGATTTCACCGCCGATCTGGAAAACGAGTTGGACGATGTTTCCGCCGGAGAGCGGGATTATAAGGACGTGCTGGCGCGGTTCTGGCGGGATTTCTCGGCTGCGGTGGCGGAAACGGCAGATCTGCGGATCACGGAAGTGTTGGACAAGATTGACGAATTTCTGTCGCCGCATTTGTATCCGTTGCGGGCAGACGGATCGGACCCGCGCATTTGCCCGACCTGTGGCACCGGGCGCCTGCATCTGAAAACCGCACGGTCTGGCAGCGCCTTCATCGGCTGCAAGAATTATCCGGAATGCCGCTATACGCGGCCGATTTCCGGTGGCGAAGAGGGTGGGTCGTCCGAAGGCAAGATCCTTGGGCAGGATGAGGAGGGCCGCGATATTTCGGTCCGCTCAGGTCGGTTCGGCCCCTATGTGCAGCGTGGTGAGGCAACCGAAGAGCAGCCCAAACCGGGCCGCGCCAGCCTGCCCAAGGGGTGGAGTCCGGACGCCCTGACGCTGGAGCGCGCGTTGGAATTGCTGAACCTGCCGCGCGTGATCGGCCCGCATCCCGAAGATGGCCAACTGGTCGAGGCGGCGATTGGCCGGTTTGGCCCCTATATCAAACACGGGCCGATTTATGCCAACATCACCGATGTCGAAGAGGTGTTCAGCATCGGCATGAACCGCGCGATGGAGGTTCTGGCGCTGAAGGCGGCGCGCGGACCGGGGCGCGGGGCAGTGGCGGCTGCGCCGTTGAAATCGCTGGGCGAGCATCCGGACGGCGGCGAAATTCAGGTGATGCCCGGCAAATACGGCCCCTATGTCAAATGGGGCAAGGTCAACGCGACGCTGCCCAAAGAGATCACGCCCGAGGCGGTGACTTTGGAAGAAGCCATGGCGCTGGTGGCGGAAAAGGCCGGCAAATCCGGCGGCAAGAAGAAGGCGGCGGCCAAGAAGGTGGCAGCGAAAGCCCCGGCCAAAGCGACGGCAAAGAAGCCGGCTGCCAAGACCCCTGCGGCGAAAAAACCGGCGGCCAAGAAGGCGGTTGTCAAAAAAGCTGCCACGAAGGCCAGCACGACGGCGGCAGATCTGGACGATATTCTTGAGTGATCGGCGCGGCAGAACCACTGCCACGCTGGTTCAAAGGAATCGTATGGCCTGTTTAAGGGATCAGCGCCGCGCTTAAACCCGGCCGCGCGGGTCGATCAGCTTGGCCATCAGGCTTGCCGTGCGCACGAGCCCAAGGTTGCGGCCGTTTTCCATCACGACCATTTCCGTCACGCCCTGCGACATCATCTGCATGATGTCCTTGACCGGGGTTTCAGCCGCCAATTCGCGCGCCCCGGCCCCCGCTGATCCGGTTTCCATCACATCACGCGCGGTCAGCACGCCCAAGGGGTTCATATGCGCCACGAAATCGGCCACGTAATCGCTGATCGGATTGGCGATGATCTGGCGCGCGGTGCCGCATTGCACGATGCGCCCGCCCTCCATCAACGCGATACGGTTGCCGATCTTGAACGCCTCGTCCAGATCATGGCTGACGAAAACGATTGTGCGTTTCAGCTTGGATTGCAGATCCAGCAATTCATCCTGAAGCTTTGACCGGATCAAAGGATCCAGCGCGGAAAAGGGTTCATCCATCAATAGAATCGGCGCTTGGGTGACAAAGGCGCGGGCCAGTCCGACGCGCTGCTGCATGCCGCCCGACAATTCGCCCACTTTGCGGTCGGCCCATTGCGACAGGTTCACCAGCGCCAGTTGTTCATCGACCAACGGGCGGCGATCTTCGATGCTGGTGCCGGCAAGTTCCAGCCCCAAGCCGACATTTTCGCGCACCGTTCGCCAGGGAAGCAGGCCAAACTGTTGAAAAACCATGGCAATCCGGGTCAGACGCAGACGACGCAGGGTTTCCGGATCGGCCTTGGTGACCGAGACCATCTTGTCGCCGTCATTGACCCGAACCTCACCCCGCACCACCGGGTTCAGTGCATTGACCCCGCGCAGCAAGGTGGATTTGCCCGATCCCGAAAGGCCCATCAGCACCAGAATCTCGCCATTGGCGACGTTCAGACTGCAATCATGCACGCCAAGGATCTGGCCGGTTTGCTGCTGCACCTCGGCCCGGGTCAGGCCCTGATCCATCAGCGGCAGGGCGCGCTGAGGTTGGTCGCCAAAGACAATCGACACCTTGTCAAACTCAACAGCATTCATTTGCGGGTGATCCTTAGGCTGCGGTCAAGAAGGATGGCCACCACAACGATGATGAACCCCGATTCAAAACCAAGCGCGGTGTTGACCGAATTCAACGCGCGCACAACCGGCACACCCAACCCGTTCGCCCCGACCAAAGCCGCGATCACCACCATAGACAGCGACAGCATGATTGTCTGGTTCAACCCCGCCATGATCTGCGGAAAGGCATAGGGCAATTCGACCTTCCACAACCGCTGTTTCGGAGTGGCGCCAAAGGCCGTCGCAGCCTCTAGCAGCGCCATCGGGGTCGAGGCGACGCCCAGATGGGTCAGCCGGATCGGTGCGGGCAGCACGAAAATCACGGTGGCGATCAGGCCCGGCACCATGCCAAGGCCGAAAAATACGATGGCGGGGATCAGGTACACAAAGGTCGGCAGGGTCTGCATCAGGTCCAGCACCGGCACCATGGCCGAATACAGCCGGGGGCGGTGGGCGGCGGCGATACCGATCGGCACCCCAAGCCCCATACAGACCACGCAGGCCGACAGGATTAGGGTCAGACTTTCGGTCGTCTCTTCCCAATAGCCCTGATTAAGGATGAACAAAAATCCCAGAAAGACGCCCAGACAGACCTTCCAGTTGCGCTGCAAGGCCCAGGTCATGGCGATGAACAGTCCAATGATCACAAAGGGGTTGGGTGTCTGCAATAGCCACAGGATGCCGTCGATCATCGCTTCCATGACAGCGGATATGCCGTCGAACAGCCAACCCAGATTGTCGTTCATCCATGTGAAAATGGCTTTGGCCACCTTGCCCACCGGAATCTTGTACTCGGTCAGCCAGTCCATCCC
>JANNBI010000361.1:0-1931 GCA_031385345.1 Paracoccaceae bacterium
CGTCGACCATGTCATCGGTCAACACGACCTCGATCTTCACCTTTGGCAGGAAATCCACGACATATTCGGCGCCCCGGTACAGTTCGGTATGGCCCTTCTGACGGCCAAAACCTTTGACCTCGGTCACGGAAAGACCTTGAATCCCCGCCTCTTGCAGGGCCTCTTTCACTTCATCAAGTTTGAATGGCTTGATGATCGCCTCGATCTTCTTCATCGGCCGCCTCCCGCTGTCTGGTGCTGTCTCACCACTTCCCATCGGCAGGTGCAATTCGCTAGGGTTTATCTGGCCGGGCTTGTGGTGGGATTCTGCGGGCCTTGATGATAAATTAGGCGGCCTGCGCAAAATTCAGGCGAATTGAAAACGAAAGGGCCAGTGCCATGACCGAACTTCTGACCGCTGCCCAAATGCGCGCCATCGAGGCCGCCGCGATAGCCTCTGGCGCGGTGACCGGGCTGGAGTTGATGGAGCGGGCAGGGGCGGGGGTGGTGCAGGCGATTTTTGAGGAATGGCCAGAGTTGCGGGCGACCTCGCACCGCGCTGTGGTGCTGTGCGGGCCGGGGAACAATGGCGGCGACGGGTTCGTCGTGGCGCGGTTGTTGAAGGACTGGGGTTGGGAGGTGGAGGTGTTTCTATATGGCTCGCCCGAGGGGATGCCGCCGGATGCACGGGTGAATTATGAGCGGTGGCTGGGGATGGGGGAGGTGACGCCGTTTGTCGCTGAGACCGTCAGCAAGCTTTTTCAGATTTCGAAGCGATCGGGCCAAACAGTCTGGATTGATGCAATTCTTGGGATCGGTTTGACACGTGACCTGGACCCGAACCTCGGTGCGTTGATCCGCTACGCAGACTGTGCGGCCATGTATTCCGAGCCTACGGGAAAAGTTGTAGCGGTAGATATCCCAACGGGCATCGACAGCGATAGCGGAGACATCCGCTTTAAGTGGGGACGACCAAGATGGGCAGAGGGGCCCGCGCCTGTGGGTGCCTTGCACGACTGCGGTGACATGTTTTTCCCAATGTATGTCGATCTGGCGGTTACATTTCATCGGCCAAAACTCGGATTCTACCTGAGTGGAAATGATGGGCGAATGAGAAAAGTTATGGTTGTCGATATCGAGTTGCCAAACCCAAAGACAGACTGGCCAAGCGATGCAGTGGTCGTGCTGGAAAAAACGCCCCGGTCCATCCAGAAGTACTCACGGGACAACAAATTCTCCCACGGCCACGCTCTCATCCTCTCCGGTCCCCCCGGCCACGGCGGCGCCGCCCGCCTGTCCGCGCGCGGCGCACTTCGCATCGGCGCGGGACTGGTGACGGTGGGGTGTCCACCCGACGCCTTGCCCGAAAATGCCGCGCGGCTGGATGCCATCATGCTGAACACCGTGGCGGATGCGGCGGGGCTGGCGATGGTGGTGCAGGACGACCGCATCAACGCCCTGTGCATCGGGCCGGGGCTGGGGTTGGATGCGCGCGCGGCGCGGTTGGTGGCTGTGGCGCTGGAGGGGAGTCGGGCTTTCGCCCGACCTACCGGGACCGCCGTAGGTCGGGCGGAAGCCCGACTCCTTCGCCACCTGGTCCTCGACGCCGACGCCCTGACCCTTCTGTCCCGCGACCACGCGCTTTTCGCCCTGCTGCACGAAAAATGCATCCTCACCCCCCATGCCGGCGAATTCGCCCGGCTTTTCCCCGACCTCGCCGCCAAATTGGACGCCCCGGCGACCAAGGGCCCGGCCTATTCCAAGGTCGACGCCACCCGCGACGCTGCCGCCCGCGCCGGATGCACCGTGCTGTTCAAAGGCCCCGACACCGTGATCGCTGGCCCCGACGGGCGCTGCGCCATAAACTCCGCCGCTTATGACCGTGCGGCACCCTGGCTGGCGACCGCAGGGTCAGGCGATGTGCTGGCGGGGTTCATCACCGGGCTTCTGGC
>JANNBI010000388.1:0-5856 GCA_031385345.1 Paracoccaceae bacterium
GAACGTCGCGGACGGACGCCCCGGCGACACGACCGAAGCTGTGACTGTGCCCGAGGAGATGTATTTCTTCATGGGCGACAACCGCGACAACTCGTTGGACAGCCGCTTTGCCCAGACCGCCAATGGCGTGGGGTTTGTGCCAGCTGAAAACCTGATCGGCCGGGCCGAACGGATCATCTTTTCGTCCGCCGGCGACCGGATCTGGTATTTCTGGACCTGGCGCTCGGATCGGTTCTTCAAGGCGGTGGATTGAAGCTTTCCGCCGATCTCCTCGCCTTTCAGGGCCAAATCGGGCATATCTTCCGGACGCCTGCGCATCTGCTGCGCGCGGTGACACATGCCTCAATATCGTCTGCGACCAAGCTGGACAACCAGCGGCTGGAATTTCTGGGCGACCGGGTGCTGGGGCTGGTTCTGGCCGAGGCGCTGCTATCCGCCGATACCAAAGCCGCTGAGGGTCTGTTGGCCCCAAGGTTCAACGCTTTGGTGCGCAAGGAAACCTGCGCCGACATCGCGCGTGAGGTTGGTCTGGGCGAGGTTCTGAAACTCGGCCGGTCCGAAATGCTGTCCGGGGGCCGCCGCAAAGAGGCGCTTCTGGGCGACGCGATGGAGGCGGTGATCGCCGCCGTCTATCTGGACGCCGGGTTCGACGTCGCCAAGGCTTTGGTGCTGCGCCTGTGGCACGACCGGATCACTGCCGTCGATGAAGATGCCCGAGATGCCAAATCCAGCCTGCAAGAATGGGCGCAGGCGCGCGGCATGACCCTGCCCATCTATACCGAAACCGGCCGTGACGGGCCGGCCCATCAACCGATGTTCACCGTACAGGTGCAACTGGAGAATGGCGCGAGCACCTCTGCACGCGCTGGATCGAAACGCGTGGCCGAACAGGCCGCAGCCCGGGCCTTGTTGGACCGGTTGGAGAATACAGATGACTGATATGCCAGAAAATAGCCGCGCCGGGTTCGTCGCCCTGATCGGAGAGCCGAATGCCGGCAAATCCACGCTTTTGAACCGGATGGTCGGCGCCAAGGTGTCGATCGTCACGCACAAGGTGCAGACCACCCGCGCCCGGATCCGGGGAGTGTGTATGGAGGGTGTCAGCCAGATCGTATTTGTCGACACACCCGGCATTTTCCGCCCGCGCCGCCGTCTGGACCGGTCGATGGTCAAGGCGGCCTGGGGCGGGGCCACGGATGCCGATGTCGTCGTCCTTTTGATCGAGGCGAACCGTGGCCTGACCGAAGGTGTGCAGGCCATCATTGCGCGCATCGCGGATGAAATGCCCCGCGGCAAGCCGGTGGCGCTGGCCATCAACAAGATCGACCGCGTCAAGGCAGAGGTGCTGCTGGCGTTGGCCGAAACCTGCAACACGGCCTTTCCCTTTGCCAAGACCTTCATGATCTCGGCCGAAAAAGGCTATGGCGTCAAGGATTTGCGCGAATGGCTGGCGGAACAGGTTCCGCCCAGCCCCTGGTATTATCCCGAAGATCAGATCGCGGATCTGCCGATGCGCATGATCGCCGCCGAGATGACCCGCGAAAAACTGACCCTGCGACTGCATGAGGAATTGCCCTATCAGCTGACGGTCGAGACCGAGAAATGGGAAGACAAGGCGGACGGCACGACGCGGATCGACCAGATCATCTATGTCATGCGCGACGGCCACAAGGGCATCCTTCTGGGCGCCAAGGGCGAGACGATCAAGCAGATCGGTTCAGCCTCGCGCGCCGAGATTTCGGAATTTCTGGGCCGAACGGTGCATCTTTTCCTGCAGGTCAAAGTGCGCCCGAACTGGCTGGAAGAATCAGAGCGGTATTCCGAAATGGGTCTGGATTTCAAAGATGGCGACGCCTGACGCGCAGGGCCAAAGCAGATTTGGATATTTACTTCAAAGTGAAGGCACAGAATGAACGCGCGTCTGGCCAGCGGGATCTGGGTTGCGGCCTATCTGACGCGGCTGCGGCTCGCTGAAATTCCGGTCTATGTCACCGCCAAGGGCGATGCGACGGCTGGCGCTTTGATCGTCAAGGTCGCGACGCTGGACGGTCAGGCGCGCGCCTTTCAACGCAGTTTCGATCTGGCCAGCGATACCCGCGTCTGGGTCACATTGGCCGAGGGGGATGAGCGCGAGGTCGATGCCGTCCTGACCCGGCAGAAATCCCGCGACCGCGATCTTTGGGTGCTGGAGCTGGAGGATCGTCAGGGTCGCACCCTGCTGGATGAGGACGGCCTATCGGATTGACCGTCGCCCCAGCGCCCACAGCGCGGCGCCCGCAACGGCGAAAACCACGATCAGCCCGGCCACGTTTGCCATGACCCGCGCCAGCCCGTATTGGCCCACATCGACGAAGAAATAGGGATAGCGCCCCTCCGCCCCGCCACGGATCAGCGCGTAAAGGCAATAGGCCAGCGGCCACAGCAGCCACAGCGGCAGGGTGGCCAGACTTGGCGGTTTGGGCGCGCAGGCGATCCACCACAGCACCGCCAGCACCGGCACCGCCGCGTGAAAAGCGAAATCCGTGGCCCAGGCCGCGCCAGTCAAAGGTACGGGCGGGACCAGCAGTGTCTGATAGATCACCCCGACCATCGCGATGCTAAGTGCCGCCGTCATATGCCAATCGGCGCTGACCTTTTGGCCAAGGGCATGGCGCGCCATCAATACCGCCACCAAGCCATTGGTCAGGATGGTGAAATAGCGCATCAGCCCCCAGATCCGCAGACCCCAATGCTGCACCTCGGGCAGCGCACCGTTCAGGATGAACTGGCCGATCAGGGCGGTGGCCACGATCAGGGACAGGCTTAGGGCGGTCAGGCGGGACAGGGTCATGCCGCCAAACCTGCCCAAAGCCGCGCGCGCTGGCAACAGTTTCCTTGCGTCCGCGCGCCCGCGCCGCGATATTGCCGCGATGGATTGGCAGGACGAAGGCATCGTGATCGCGGTCCGCCCGCATGGGGAAACCTCGGCCATTGTCGAGGCGTTCACCGCCCTGCATGGCCGCCATTCCGGCATGGTGCGCGGCGGTGCATCGCGCAAGAAGGCGGCGTTTTTGCAGCCGGGCGCGCAGGTGGCGCTGTCGTGGCGCGCGCGGTTGCAAGACCATCTGGGCGCCTTTGTGGTGGAACCGATCCATGCCCGCGCCGCCCTGATGGACCACCGCGCCGGGCTGGCGGCGCTGAATGCCGTCTGCGCCTTGTTGCATCTGGCCCTGCCCGAGCGTGAGGGCCACCCCCCCCTGTACGCCGCCACCCTGACCTTTCTGAACAAGGTAGAGGCTGACGCCCCCCATTGGCCCGGCGATTATCCGCGCTGGGAACTAGCGCTTTTGCAAGAGCTGGGGTTCGCGCTGGATCTGACCAGTTGTGCTGTCACCGGCACGCGCGACGATCTGGCCTTTGTGTCGCCGCGGTCTGGTCGGGCGGTCAGCCGGGCGGGGGCGGGCGACTTTGCCCCGCGTCTTTTGCCCCTGCCGCATTTCCTGCGGCCTGGCGGCAACAACGGCGACGCTTTGGACGGGGCCGACATGGCCGATGCCTTGCGCATGACTGGCCATTTCCTGAACCTTGGGCTGGAACCGATCTTGCAAGGCCGCCCCCTGCCCGAAGCGCGGGCGCGCTTGGCCGAGGTTTTAGCGCGTTAGCGTGGTGCCTGCCGGTGGCCAATCACGCGATGTCACATCGCCTTGCGCTCACGGCCTTGCCATGCCGCGTGATCACCGATCCGGGCTAGGCAGATTTTGGGGGCTATGACCCCGAACCCAAAAAGGAGAGTATGATGACCCGTTTTGCACCCCTGGCTGCCTTGATTCTTGGCTTTGGCGCGCTGGCCCTGCCCGCCGTCGCGGACCAGATGATCGACCCGATGACCCTGACCTGCGCCGATCTGATGGCGATGGACAGCGACGGCATGATGGCCGCTGGCACCGTGTTGAAAGAGGCGATGAAGGACGACGAAAAGATGATGTCCATGTCGGACGATGAAGTCATGAAAGCCGCTGAAGAGGCCTGCAAGATGCATGGCGACGCTTCGGTGATGGACGCGATCCACATGTAATCGGCTTGGGGCGGCCTTTCGGGGCCGCTCCAAAATCTGTCTTGCCAGACAGGTGGCGACCAGAATTTTCGCCCGATGGGCCAGAATCCGCCGATCCCCCCCTTGAAACCCCATCGCCTGTGCCCCAAATCGCAGCAGCAGGCCGGGCCCCTCTGGCGGTATGTTCAGTCTATGAACAGCCGTGATGTCGGACTGCATCCGAGTACGCTCGGGTCGGGTCCGGCGCTTTGCTTTCCCGTCCCAGCGTGTCCCGCAACACCAGGAGGCGACTTTGGACGTACTTTTCTCCCTTTTTCTCGGCACTCCGATCTGGATGTGGATGACCTTTATCGGCGTCGTTCTGGGCCTTCTGGTGCTGGACCTTGGCCTGTTGAACCCCGGCGACCATGAAATCGGCGTCGCGGAAAGCCTTCGGATGTCCGCAATGTATATCGCGCTGGGTCTGGGCTTTTCCGGCTTTATCTGGTGGCAGATGGATGCCACGTCCACCGCGCATTACCTGACCGCATTTGTGGTGGAAAAGACCCTGGCGCTGGACAATATCTTTGTCATCGCGCTGATCTTTTCCTTCTTTGCCATCCCGCGCGCCTATCAGCACCGCGTGCTGTTCTGGGGCATCCTTGGGGTGATCGTGCTGCGCGGCATCATGATTGGCCTTGGTGCCACGCTGGTCGCGCAATACCACTGGATCCTGTATATCTTCGCGGTTTTCCTGATCCTGACCGGGGTGAAAATGCTGTTCGCGGCCGGTGAAAAGCAGCATGACATTGCGTCCAATCCGGTGCTGAAGTTCTTCAAAAGGCGGATGAACGTCACCGAGGATCTGCATGGCAACGCGTTTTTCGTCAAACAGCCCGACCCAAAGACCGGAAAACTGGCGACCTTTGCCACGCCGCTGTTTCTGGCGCTGATCCTGATCGAGATTGCCGATCTGATCTTCGCGGTGGATTCGGTGCCAGCGGTGTTCACCATCACAACCGATCCGTTCATCGTCTATACCTCGAACATCTTTGCCATCCTTGGTCTGCGGGCCCTGTACTTTGCCCTTGCTGCGATCCTGCACCGCTTTGCCTATCTGAAATACGCCTTGTCGGTGCTGCTGATCTTCATCGGATCGAAGATCTTCATCGCCGAGTTGATGGAATGGGAGAAGTTTCCCGCCATGTTGTCGCTGGGCATCACCTTTGGGATCCTTGCGGCGGGCGTGTTGTTTTCCTTGTGGAAAACCAAGGACGCTGTGGTCGAACACAAGCCCTCGGCCTAAGGTGACAAAGACTGTGGCAAGGCCCCGAAGGAAACTTCGGGGCCTTTTGGTTTTCTAACCGCGTAGGTCGGGCGCCACCCCGACTCGCATCCCCGAAATTGAAATATCTTGCAATTCTGCAAGAATCATTCACAGTCTCGCCATGACCGCGACACCCCCTCTTGGCCCCCGTATCCGGACCCTGCGCCTTGCCAAGGGCCTGTCGCTGGCCGACCTTGCCGCCAGAACCGGCGTGTCCGAGGCAACCCTGTCACGCATCGAAACCGGCCATTCTCAAGTTTCGGCCCCGCATCTGTACGGGCTGGCGGCGCAACTGGGGGTCGATATCTCGACCTTTTTCACCGATCCCAGCCCCGCCCAACCCGGCAGCCGCACAGTGACCCGCGCCGATCAGGGCGACCGCTTTGACAGCCCACGCTTGACCGCCCGGCTGCTGGCGGGCGATTTGCTGCACAAATCCATGCATCCCTTCGTGAACCGCGTCACCGCCACCACACTGGCGCAGACCGGCGGCCTGTCTGCCCATGCGGGAGAGGAG
>JANNBI010000516.1:0-8452 GCA_031385345.1 Paracoccaceae bacterium
ACGCCTCATCCGCGGAATAAGTGTCTACAAGGCTGAAATTGCGTTCAAACACCGGGATGTCATTGGCGCGGCACAGGTCGATCACCTTTTGCCGGGTGATCCCGTTCATGCAGTAGTCGCCGGTGCTGGTCCAGACCTGACCCTTGCGGACCAAGAAGAAATTGCAGGCGTTCGTTGTGTTCACGAAGCCATGCACGTCCAACATCAGCGCCTCGTCCGCGCCAGCCTTTTCGGCGGCAATACAGGCCAGAATGCAGTTGAGCTTGGAGTGGCTGTTCAGCTTTGGATCCTGCGTCATCGGCAAGCCGCGCAGATGCGGAACCGTGGCCAGACGGATCGGGCGCGGCAGTTTCTGACGCGAATGTTCCATGATGATCACCATGGTTGGCCCGCGCTGCGATAGTTTCGGATGCTGAAAGGGCCGGGTTTTCACCCCCCGCGTCACCATCAGGCGGGCGTGGGCATCTGTGGTCATGCCATTGGCCTTCTGCGTCTCTGACACAGCAGAAATCACCTGATCGCGGGTCAGGCCAATGTCGATATCTATGGCTTTGGCCGCGTCAAACAGCCGGTCGATATGTTCGTCCAGAAAGGTCCAGCGGTTGTTGTACAGACGGATCCCCTCCCACACGCCATCGCCCAGCATGAAGCCGGAATCATAGACCGAAACCATGGCCTGCGCCTTGGGCACGATCTGGCCGTTGACATAGATCAGGATCGCCCCGTTCCGGGCGTCGTCTTCGGCTTGGTGGGTGGAAATGTGATCAGTCATGGCGGCCTCCGGTTTGGGCCACGCTATGCGGATGGGGCAGCCGCGCCAAGGGCTTTCAAGCGGTTGCGGGCTTGGCCAGATAGCGCAGCACGACCGAGAACATCAACGGGTTCAGGGTGATCGAAACCAACGCACCGGCAACGACAAAATCGCTGGCGATGGCGGGGGTGATGCCCAGTTGCGTGCCCATGCCGATCAGAATGAAGGAAAACTCACCGATCTGCGCCAGGGCGGCAGCCACGATCAACCCGGTGGCGCGGTCATGACCAAAGGCGCGCACGATGCCATAAGCGGCGACCGATTTGACGGCCAGGATGATGGTCACCGTTGCCAGAACCGCCAAGGGATCGGTCCAGAACACCGCCGGATTCAGCAGCATCCCGACCGACACGAAGAACAACACCGCGAAGGCATCGCGGAACGGCAGCATGTCCTTGGCGGCCCGTGCCGACAGAGTGGAGCCGGACATGACCATTCCGGCAAAAAACGCCCCCAGCGCAAAAGACACCCCAAAGATGGTGGCAGCGGCCAGCGCGACACCCAAGGCTACTGCCAGAACCGTCAGCCGAAACAGTTCTTTTTGGCCGGTTAGTGCCGCATAGTGCAGGATTGCCGGGATCACCCGGCGCCCGATGACCAGCATGATCGCGACAAAGGCTGTCACCTTCAGCGCGGTCATGCCCAGCACCTGCCCCAGATCGGACAGTGGCACGCCCGCCTCTGCCCGGCCGCCCAACAGCCCGGAAAGCGGCGGGATCAGCACCAAAGCGGCGACCATGACCAGATCTTCCACAATCAGCCAGCCGACGGCAATGCGACCTTTGTCGGTGGCGACAATGTCATGCTCTTGCAAGGCACGCAGCAAAACCACGGTCGAGGCGACGGACAAAGACAGCCCGAAAATCAGCCCGGCCCCCAACCCCCAACCCATCAGCATCGCCAAGCCGACCCCGGCCAGCGTGGCGACCAGAATTTGCACGACGGCACCGGGGATGGCGATGGCCTTGACCGACATCAGATCGCGCACCGAAAAGTGCAAGCCGACCCCGAACATCAGCAAGATAACCCCGATCTCGGCAAGCTCCGTCGCGAGTTCCTGATTTGCCACGAAGCCCGGGGTGAACGGCCCGATCAGAATCCCTGCAACCAGATAGCCCGCGATCAACGGCAGTTTTAACCGATGCGCGATCAGCGCTAGAAAACAGGCGAGGCTAAGCCCGACGGCGATGGTCGTGATCAAAGGCAGGTCATGGGTCAAGTGGTCTAAAATTCCTAAAACTATACAGGTTAACATAGGCATTGGGCGGGCAGGATCAACCCAAGGCGCGGCCAAAGGGAGCGCGGATTTGGAGATTTGCCGGTCGACACACAGGTCACCGCTGCGTGAGGTCACGCAAGCGTGGCTGGACGGCGGGGCCAGCCAAGGTGACATTGGCGATGTTTTCTGGGGGGCGAACGATGGGTGTTTGGACAAAGGTGGTGGTGGTGGGTGGTATAATGATGATGGGCGCTTCGGCGGCGGCGGCGGATACCGCGATCGTGGCGGGCGGCTGTTTTTGGTGCGTGGAGTCAGACTTTGAACCGGTGCCGGGCGTCAGCGATGTCATCTCGGGCTATACCGGTGGCTATCTGAAAAACCCGACCTACGACAACCACGACGGCCATTATGAGGCGGTGCAGATCACCTTTGACCCCGCCGTGATTTCCTACGCCGAGTTGATGACAAAATTCCTGCATTCGGTCGATGTGACCGACGCCGGTGGCCAGTTCTGTGACAGGGGCAAAGCCTATCGTACGGCCATTTTTGTCTCTGACACGGCGCAAAAGCAGGTCGCACGGCGTGTGGTGGCCGAGGCTGAGGCGGCATTGGGCGGCGCAATCGTTACCCCGGTTCTGGCCGCAAAAACCTTCTGGCCGGCAGAGGACTATCATCAGGACTATTACAAAAGCAGCGATATCGTGCTGACGCGGGCGGGGCCAAAGCAAAAGAAGAATGCCTATAAATTCTACCGCGAGGCCTGTGGCCGTGATGCGCGGGTGAAGGCGGTTTGGGGAGATATGGCACTGTCGCATTAAGGCGCGACACCAGTCACACCAGTTTGCGCAGCCAGGGCCGGTCGCGTACCATATCTTCATATTTCTCGGGGAAGCCGCTGCGCAGACGGGCCAGGGCGGCGTTCACTTCGATCCGGTCGCCCAGCTTTTGCGCGCACCAGATGATCTGCATCACAGTATAGGCGCGTGCCGGATCCACCGAATGCGCGCGCTTCAGGGCCGCAAGTTCGGCGCGATGATCGCCGCGCTGACGCTGACATTCGGCGAAAAGCAGGCACAGGGCCGCGTCGCCCTCTTCAATGCCCGGATGCTTCAGAAACAACTCCCATGTACGGTCAGGCGCACCGATCTGGTTTAATTGTTGCGCCACGCGCCGAACGTCGCGGGGATGGGAATAGACTGGCATATGGCCGATTAGTGACACAAGAAACGACATGACAACCGCCAACCCATGCCGCGACAGCGACACTGGCGCGATGCCTTCTTCGGCAAAGTTCGGTTCAATCAGCGGGTCATCCTTGGCGAAATCGGCAAAGAAGGACACGTAATTGCAGCCCGAGACATTCGCCAGCCGCCAGAAATCGCCCCAGCGGAACATGGCGGTTTGCAGGGTTCCCAGCTCCAGAACATGCGCCTTGGGATTGGCGAACAGCATATTGGCAAAACCGGCTCCGTGGTAGGACATCATCACCTCGGCATTGGCCATGATGGCGATCTGTTCCAGCGGTGTCAGGCTCTCAAACGCGACCTTTTGAAAGCCGAACAACTGAAGCATATCCAGCAACTCCTCCTCCCCGTCCATCACGCGGGCGCGGGCGTGGCTCGCCTCACGTGCGACCCAGAAACGACGCGGCAAGTGGCTGAAATCCTGACCCTCAATCGCGCGCAACCCGCGCTCGCGCAGCCGGAACAGGTTGCGATCCACCGAATTCATCGCCAAGATCCCCTGCGAGGCGCGGCTGGCCTGTTTGCCCTTCCATAGCGTCGGACTGGCAATCAGCGGATCGACCGGCGGCACAAGACTGTTGGGATAATGGTAGTAGCTGTTCAACAGATTATAGGCGCACAGCACCTGATCATAGGATTTGGGCGCACGTTCAAACACCACGCGGCCCTGCAATTCCGGGAAAAGCGCGTCAACAAAAGCCTTGGTAAAGCTGCGGGTTTTCTCCTCCTGATTGGGGAAATGCATGAAAATGGGCCGATTAGAGCCTATATCGTCCAACGAACACAGCTGGCACAGGGATTCCGTCAGAAAGTGGTAATAGTTAAACGTGTTGCGGCAATCGACGGCAAAGGGCAGGTCTGGCGGCGCGTCGCGGTAGGCATGAAACAGGGTTTCGGTGTTGCGGGACTGACTTTGGTCGAAATATGCGGTCAGCCGCGCCTCGGCATCAAAGGGCTGATCTTCATTGGCCCAGAGATAGCGGTTTTGCAGCCGCATCCCCGCCGCCCCCGACAAAAGCCCCCGCCCCGCCGCCGTGACAAAGCTCTTCTTGAAGCGGGCGTTTTCCAGCAGAACCGGGATTGTGTTGAACTCCACCGCTTTGGAAAACAGTTTGTGGCGGTTGGTATAAGTGACGAAATTGTCAATTTTGGCGGTGATTTCCGGGTGCTGGCTGGCGGAAAATCCCAGGATCCGGGCCCGCGGACGAGCGCGCCAAAAATAGTCCGGCGCCTGCAACGGATAAAACCCCGGGTCCGAACCGGGGTTAAGGAACAGATCCTCTGGCGGAAGGGTGAAATCGACCTTGTTGTACAAAGGGTCGCCCAATGCCTTTTTGTGGGGGGTAGGCGCGCGATTGATACTATAGGTTGCGGCGCAAGGGACAATGGTCTTTGTGATCGGCGGCAAGGCCTTTTCCTGAACCCGTGGTTTGGTTAGGGTCACGGCAGGCCAAGCGATGGGGCATCCGGTGACGACAGACGACAGCAGTGTAACGCCGATGATGGTTCAGTACCTTGACATCAAGGCGCAGTCCCCGGCCGCGATCCTGTTTTACCGCATGGGCGATTTTTACGAGATGTTCTTTGATGACGCGGTGCAGGCCGCCGCCGCGCTGGACATCGCGCTGACCAAACGTGGCTTTCATCAGGGCGACCCGATCCCGATGTGCGGCGTGCCGGTTCATGCCGCCGAGGGGTATCTGCTGCAACTGATCCGCAAAGGTTTTCGCGTCGCGATTGCCGAGCAAATGGAAGACCCGGCCGAGGCGAAAAAGCGCGGTTCGAAATCGGTTGTCCGGCGTGAGGTGGTTCGACTGGTCACGCCCGGAACCCTGACCGAAGCATCCCTGCTGGAGGCGCGTCGCAACAGCTTTCTCGTCGCGTTTGCTGAGGTTCGGGATGAGGCCGCTTTGGCCTGGGCTGATATCTCTACCGGAGAATTCCGGGTTATGCCCTGCCCCTTGGTGCGGTTGGGGCCAGAACTGGCGCGTCTTTCCCCCAAAGAGGTATTGATCAGCGAGGCGCGGGATCAGGATTTCAGCAATCTAGTGACTGAATCCGGGGCCTCCGTGACGCTTTTGGCGCGCGGCAGCTTTGACAGCGCCAGTGCGGATCGGCGGCTTTGCGAACTGTTCGAGGTCAGCACGCTGGAAGCATTTGGCAGCTTTACCCGCGCCGAATTGGCGGCGATGGGGGCGATGGTGGACTATCTGGATCTGACGCAGCGCGGGAAACTGCCCTTGTTGCGGCCGCCGTTGCGTGAACTTCCGGGCGCCTGTTTGCAGATCGACGCAGCCACCCGGCGCAATCTGGAACTGACGCAGGCCCTGTCGGGGGGTCGCGAAGGATCCCTGCTGGCGGCAGTGGACAGAACGGTGACGGCTGCGGGCGGGCGGCTGTTGGAACGGCGGATTTCGGCACCGTCCTGCGATCTGCCGGTGATCCATCAACGGTTGGAAGCAGTGCGGTTTCTGGTGGATCAAAGCAGTTTACGGGAAACCCTGCGCGAGGCTTTGCGCCGTTGCCCTGACATGGACCGCGCATTGTCGCGGCTGGCGCTGGACAGGGGCGGTCCGCGCGATCTGGCCGCCATTTGCGCGGGTCTGACCGTTGCCGAAGCCCTGTCGCGCCAGCTAAGCGCCGCGCCAGACCTGTTGCGCCAGACCCAAAGCGCCTTGCAGGGACATTCGGCCCTGATTGATCTGCTTGACCGGGCCATGGTAGCCGAACCGCCCCTTTTGGCCCGTGACGGTGGGTTTGTGGCCGTAGGGCACGACCCGGCGCTGGATGAAACCTGCGCGCTGCGGGACGAAGGGCGTGGCGTGATCGGGCGGATGCAGGCGGAGTATATCGATCAAAGCGGCATCCAAAGCCTGAAGATCAAGCACAACAATGTGCTGGGTTATTTCATTGAAACCACATCAACCCATGCCGAAAAACTGTTTGCCGCACCGTTGAACGCGACCTTCATCCACCGCCAGACCACCGCCAATCAGGTACGCTTCACCACCCTGCCGTTAAGTGAGTTGGAAACCCGGATCCTGAACGCCGGAAACCACGCGCTGGAGATTGAAAAGCGGCACTATGATGCCTTTAGGGCCGCAGTTCTGGATCATGCCGGGCCGATCGGGGCTGCGGCACGCGCACTGGCTGAAATTGATCTGGCTGCGGGATTTGCGGATCTGGCGCAGGGCGAAAACTGGGCCGAACCCGTGGTGGCCGATCATCGTGGCTTTTCCGTCACCGGCGGGCGGCATCCGGTGGTCGAACGCGCCTTGCGTCGGCAGGGCGGCACCGGTTTTGTTGCCAATGATTGTGTGCTGACGGCAGGGGAGACGCCGGCAATCTGGCTGCTGACTGGGCCGAACATGGCTGGCAAATCCACGTTTCTGCGGCAGAACGCGCTGATTGCCCTTTTGGCGCAGGCGGGGTCATTTGTGCCGGCGACAACGGCAGAAATTGGTCTGGTCAGCCAGATTTTCAGCCGTGTCGGGGCGGCGGATGATCTGGCGCGGGGGCGGTCGACCTTTATGGTTGAGATGGTCGAAACTGCGGCGATCCTCAATCAGGCGGATGACCGGGCGCTGGTTATTCTGGATGAAATCGGGCGCGGCACGGCAACCTATGACGGCCTGTCGATCGCCTGGGCCACGCTGGAGCATTTGCACGACGTCAACCGCTGCCGCGCCCTGTTTGCCACGCATTACCATGAAATGACCGCGCTTTCCGGCAAACTTAAGGGCGTGGAAAACGCCACGGTGACGGTGAAAGAGTGGGAAGGCGACGTGATTTTCCTGCATGAGGTCAAGAAGGGCGCGGCGGATCGCAGCTATGGCGTGCAGGTCGCGCGGCTGGCCGGTTTGCCGCAATCCGTGGTGGACCGCGCCAAAGTTGTGCTTGAAACGCTGGAAAAAGGCGACCGCGACGGCACGCCGAAACGGATGCTGATCGACGATCTGCCGCTGTTTCGGGTTCCGGCGCGGGTGGCAGAGCCGAAGGTCGCCAAAGCCTCGGCCGTTGAAGATCGGTTGAAGGCGGTGCATCCGGACGAGTTGACGCCGAAAGAGGCGCTGCAATTGCTGTATGAACTGCGCGGCTTGTTGCTTGGGGCGGGGGGATGACCGGGGTCGACCCTTTGGTGACGGTGCTTCTGGCCACGCACAACGGGGCAGAGTTTTTGGGCGATCAGCTGACCTCGCTTGCGGTTCAACGGCATCAGAATTGGGTGTTGCGGGTTGGGGATGATAGGTCAACGGATGGCACTTTGGGCCTGTTAGAGACGTATCAGCGGCATATGCCTGTGGGCCGCGTCACGATTGCTGCGGGTCCGGGGCGGGGGGCGACGGCGAATTTTCTGGCGCTGCTGGCGGGCACCGGGCCGCAGGATGGGCATCTGGCGTTCTGTGATCAGGACGATATCTGGCTGTCCGAAAAGCTGGAGCGGGCGGTGGAGGCCTTGGCGGAGGTGACGGGTCCGGCGCTATATGCCTGCGCCGTGGTGATTGCGGATGCAGCGGCACAGGGCGTGCGGTTATCGGCACTACCGCGCCGCGCGTTGGGGTTTCAGCACACCCTGGCCGAAAATGTGCTGACCGGCAATGCGATGGTGCTGAACCCGCAGGCGGCGGATCTGGTGCGGGCGGCGCTGGCGGGATGCCAGAATATGGCTGCTTTGGAGGCCGGGTTTCACGACTGGTTCTGCCTGCAAGTGGTTACCGCGGCGGGCGGCAGGGTGATTTTTGATCCAGTTCCGGGCCTGCGCTACCGCCAACACGCGGGCAATCTGGTGGGCAGCGGGCAGGCGACGGGGCGTGTCTGGGCGCGGATTGGCCGGGTCTTGGCCGGGGCTTATGGCGTTGCTGTGCGGCGGCAGGCGGAGGGATTGTTGGCCTGTCCGGGGCTTTCGATGCAGGCGCGGCGACAGGTGACGGCCCTGCTGGCGCTGCGGGGGATGTGGTTTTGGCAGCGCGGGCCGGTGATCCGACAGTTGGGGCTGTACCGGCAGCGGGGCCTTGAAAATCTGGTGTTGCAGGTGCTGCTGTGGACGGGGCGGATCTAGATGGCCGCGCGCCCAAAGATTGTGCTGATCGGCGGCGTCGGGGGCAGGTCCGGCGTGCCGCGCCACATCGGGCATCTATGCGACGTGCTGACCGGTAGCGCGGACCTGACTGTGATTTC
>JANNBI010000426.1:0-6160 GCA_031385345.1 Paracoccaceae bacterium
TCAGACACTGGTCGGCTGAAGGGGCGTCCGGGTGGCCAAGTCCCCCCCGACTGATTTGAACCAACGGAACGGGGTTGCGCAGATGGCCGATTTGCTAAGGAAGCCGAAAGGCATCACGGGGCTGGTGCATGACATCACGCCGCAGTCGGCCGGCTGGCGTTATGTCGGTTTTGCGCTGCACCGGCTGGCACCGGGCGATCATGTGGCCGGGGTGACCGGCGCGCGCGAGGTGATTTTGGTGCTTGTCGAAGGCAAGGCGCATCTGACCGGCGCAGGGCAGGATTGGGGGGTCATGGGTGACCGGATGGATGTGTTTGAACGCACGCCGCCGCATTGCCTGTACCTGCCCGACGGCAGCGACTGGGCGGCCACCGCCCTGACCCATTGCACCCTTGCGGTCTGTTCGGCCCCCGGCACATCGGGCCATCCCGCCCGGCGTCTGGGACCGCAGGGCATCACCCTGACCCAGCGCGGCACCGGGCAAAATACCCGCTATATCAACAACATCGCCATGGAAAATCTGGATGTGGCCGACAGCCTTCTGGTGACAGAGGTCTTTACCCCCAACGGCAACTGGTCGTCCTATCCCAGCCACCGCCACGACGAAGATGACTTCCCCCGCATGACCTATCTGGAGGAAAGCTATTACCACCGCCTGAACCCCGCCCAGGGCTTTGGCGTGCAGCGCGTCTATACCGAAGACGGCAGCCTTGATGAAACCATGGCGGTCAAGAACCATGATGTCGTTTTGGTGCCGCGCGGGCATCATCCCTGCGGCGCACCCTATGGCTATGACATGTATTACCTGAACGTCATGGCCGGGCCGCGCCGCAACTGGCGGTTCCAGAATGATCCCGATCACGATTGGATTTTTCAGCGCGATAATCCGCCCGCCTGACCGCGCCTTTCGGGGGCTTGCGCCGGTCCGATCTGTAACCCAAGTTGTGCCGGAATCGGTATGGGGTGACAGATGAGCGACCAAGACCTGATCCTGACCGCCCTGCCGCTGCCCGCCCTGCGCATCGGCACCGATGACCGCATCGCGGTGTTGAACCCCGCCGCGCAAGACCTTTTCGGCGTCGGCGCTTTGGGGCGGCACTATGCCATCCCCCTGCGTCAGCCCGAAATACTGGAGGCGATTGCCACGGCACGGCGCAGCGGTTTGCCCCGCATGGCGCGGCTGACCCTGTCCGGCCCCTCGCAGGACACCGTGTTAGAGGCGCATATAACCCCCTTGGCGACGGGCGTCGCCGTGGTGTTTCAGGATCTGACCGCGCTGGCGCAGATGGATCTGATGCGCCGCGAATTCGTCGCCAATGTCAGTCATGAATTGCGCACGCCCTTGACCTCGCTTCTGGGGTTCATCGAAACTCTGCGCGGCCCCGCCCGCGACGACGCCGTCGCGCGCAGCCGTTTCTTGGCCATCATGTCGGCCGAGGCCGAGCGGATGAACCGTCTGGTGCAGGATCTGCTGCACCTTAGCCGCGTCGAAGAGAAAGAACGCGTGCGCCCGGACCGGGACGAGGATTTGTCGGAACTGGTCCGTCAGGCCGTCGCCACCCTGCGCCCTTTGGCCGAAGCAGCGCAGGTCCGCCTTCAAGTCACCGGCGCGGATCAGCCGCTGATCCTGCGCGCCGACCGCGACCAGATGGTGCAGGTTCTGTCAAACCTCATTGAAAACGCTGTGAAATACGGATCAGCCCCAGGTGGTGTGGTCGAGGTGGATCTGACCTCGGTCACCGGGCCGCGCGGCCCCCTGCTGTGCCTGTCCGTCACCGATCACGGCGAGGGAATCGATCCCCTGCATCTGCCCCGCCTGACCGAGCGATTCTACCGAGTTGATGCCCATCGGTCGCGCGAAAAGGGTGGCACCGGGCTGGGTCTGGCGATCGTCAAACATATTGTCAGCCGGCACCGGGGCCGACTTTTGATTGAAAGTGAGCTGGGAAAAGGCAGTAAATTCAGCGTTATGTTACCAAAACCTTAACGCGCCCCTCCGGGCGCGGATCCGGGCTCTGTCATGGAACTGTTACACAACTGTCGCAAAAGCGTTGGGCAAGCGGCCTAGACGGGCCGAGACGAAGGCCGCAGGGGCCTTTGCAGTCCAAAGACGGAGCACCACATGTCTTTCACCAAAATGTCCGCCTCGGCGCTGGCGATGATCGCCGCCTCGGCCCTGACCGCGCAAGCCCGCGATCAGGTTCAGGTTACCGGTTCTTCGACCGTGCTGCCCTATGCCACTATCGTCGCCGAAGCCTTTGGCGAAAACTTTGAATTTGGCACCCCGGTTGTCGAAGGCGGCGGTTCGGGCGCTGGTCGTAAGAAGCTGTGTGAAGGCGTGGGCGAAGCCACCGTCGACATCGCCAATTCGTCCAGCCGGATCAAGCAGTCTGACATCGATCTTTGCACCACCAACGGTGTGACCTCGATCATGGAAGTCCGCATCGGCTATGATGGCATCGTGTTTGCTTCTGATGTGGCTGGTCCCGATTTCGTTCTGACCGCAGCGGACGTCTGGGGCGCTGTTGCGGCTGAAACCATCAAGGACGGCGCCGCTGCCGCCAACACCGCCAAGACTTGGGCCGATGTGAACGCCGCCCTTCCGGCGCAAGACATCATGGCTTTCGTCCCCGGCACCAAGCACGGCACGCGCGAAGTTTTCGACGTGAAAGTGCTGGAGCAGGGCTGCAAGGATGCCGGCGCCTATGACATCTATGTCGCCGCCTCGACCGGCGCTGATGATGACGCAAAGAAGAAAGAAGCCTTGGAAAAGTGCCTCGCCCTGCGCACCGATGGTGCCTCGGTTGACATCGACGGCGACTATACCGAAACCCTGTCGCGCATCGACGCCAACAAGATGGCAATTGGCGTGTTCGGTCTGTCCTTCTATGAAAACAACACCGACAAGCTGAAAGTGGCCACCATGAATGGTGTCGTGCCGACAGTGGAAACCATCTCGGCCGGCGACTATCCGGTCTCGCGTCCGCTGTACTTCTACGTCAAGACCCAGCATATCGGTGTTATCCCCGGCCTGAAGGAATTCGTCGAATTCTTCGTGTCCGATGAAATGGCCGGTCCGGATGGCGCTTTGGCGGCCTATGGTCTGGTTCCCGATCCGGAACTGGCTGCCACGCAGGCTGCCGTCGCCGCTGAAACGCCGATGGGCGCGCTGGAATAAGACCACTTGATCGGGCGGGCCTTCACGGGCCCGCCCTTTTCTTAAAAGCCACGTCTCACTTTCGACCCGCCTCTTTCTCTCACAAGGTGCCAATTGGCGATGAAGACCAGATTTGATTACGCGCTCGTCGCCCTGCTGCTGACCGCCGGGGCGGCTTTTTCACAGGATGCCGCCCAAGCCGGGGCCGCCGCCATCCCAACCCTTCAGCGCGTGCTGTTTGGTGTCGCCGTTCTGGTCTTTCTGTCGCTGGCCTATGTGATGGGCCGGGGCCGGGCGACCGCGATGCGGGGCCGCGTGGCCGAAATGCACTCGCTCCCGACCTTTCATGGCGCGGTTTCGGTGCAATATGGCGCACTTGGCGTGGTTGTCGGCCTTTTGGTCCATACCTTGGCCGGTCAGCCTGTGGGGATCTTCGGTGCGATCCTTGCCGCCGCCGTCCTTGGTCTGCTTGGCGTGGCCTTCGCATTGTCCACGATCAAACCCGAATTTCGCGCCCGCACCTTTACCGAACGCTCGGTGATGGTGTTCTTGATCCTGTGTTCGCTGGTCGCCGTTCTGACCACCGTGGGCATCATCGCGTCGCTGGTGTTTGAAACTGCACATTTCTTCCGGCTGTACCCGGCGTCAGAGTTCTTTTTCTCGACCACCTGGAACCCGCAGTTCCGTGGCGGATCGTCCTTGGGCATCTGGCCCCTGATCTGGGGCACGCTGTATGTCTCGGCAATTTCCCTGATCGTCGCCGTGCCAATCGGGTTGATGAGCGCGATTTATCTGGCCGAATACGCCTCTACATCGGTGCGCGCCTGGGTGAAACCGGCGATCGAGATTTTGGCCGGCATCCCGACCATCGTTTACGGCCTGTTCGCGCTGATCACCGTCGGCCCCCTGCTGCGCGACTATTTCGCCCAGCCGATGGGATTTGGCGACAGCTCATCCTCGGTGATGACGGCGGGTCTGGTGATGGGGATCATGGTCATCCCCTTCGTGTCGTCCTTGTCCGACGACATCATCAACGCCGTGCCGCAGTCGCTGCGTGACGGATCGCTTGGGATCGGCGCGACCCCGTCCGAAACCGTGCGCAATGTTGTCCTTCCCGCCGCCTTGCCGGGCATTGTCGGCGCGGTGCTGCTGGCTGCCAGTCGCGCTATTGGCGAGACGATGATCGTGGTGATGGGGGCAGGGGCCGCCGCCAAACTGTCGATGAACCCCTTTGACGCCATGACCACCGTCACCGTCAAGATCGTCAGCCAGCTGACCGGCGATACCGAATTTGCCAGCCCCGAAACCTTGGTCGCCTTTGCCTTGGGTCTGACCCTTTTCACCTTGACCCTTTGCCTGAATGTCATCGCCCTTGTCATTGTGCGCAAATACCGGGAGCAATACGAATGAGCGGCTCACTCCTGAAACAAGACCCGCGCACCAAATCGCGCAATGCCTCTGAAAAGCGGTTCCGCGCCTATGGTCTGGCCGCGATTGTGCTGGCGCTGGCGATGCTGGTCTGGCTGCTGGTGTCGATCCTGACCGCCGGAACCCCCGCCTTCCGCCAGTCCTTCCTGACCTTCCCGGTTCTGGTGGACGAGGCGGTTGTCGATAAATCCGGCGCGCGCGATCCCGCCGCCTTGGCCAAAGTGACCACGCTGGGCTATGCCAAACTGCTGGCCCGCGGTTTTGAAGCCGAGGTTCTGGCCAAGGGTCTGGATGCCACCGGCATGACGACCAAGGACTTCGCCCAGATGATCTCCGAAGAATCCGCCGCAACGCTGCGCGACCGGGTTCTGGCGGACCCCTCGCTGATCGGCCAGACCATCCCGGTCACGGCCCTCGCCTCGGGCCGGATCGACGGTTATTTCAAAGGCCGGGTGACGATGGAAACCGCCGCCTTGGACAAGAACACCTCGCCCGAGCAATTGGCGCTTGCCGATGTCTTGCTGGACGCAGGCATCCTGACCATCGACTTCAACCCCGGTTTCGTGACCATGCCCGACGCATCTGACAAACGGCCCGAAGCCGCCGGTCTGGGCATCGCGGTGATCGGCTCTTTCATGATGATGCTGGTGGTCTTGCTGCTGTCGCTGCCCATCGGTGTCGCCGCCTCCATCTATCTGGAGGAGTTTGCCCCGAAAAACCGCTGGACCAACCTGATTGAGGTGAACATCGCCAACCTCGCCGCGGTGCCCTCCATCGTCTATGGCATTCTGGGGCTGTCGATCTTCATCAACTTTGCCCATCTGCCGCAATCGGCCCCCATCGTGGGTGGTCTGGTGCTGACGCTGATGACGCTGCCCCGGATCATCATTCCCACCCGCGCCGCGTTGAAGGCGGTTCCGCCGTCGATCCGCGATGCGGCTTTGGGGGTCGGGGCATCCAAACTGCAAACCGTGTTCCACCACGTCCTGCCGCTTGCCATGCCAGGCATCCTGACGGGCATGATCATCGGTCTGGCGCAGGCGCTTGGCGAAAGCGCGCCCTTGCTGCTGATCGGCATGGTGGCCTTTGTGCGCGACTTCCCCGGCGGATTGTTTGACCCTGCCACCGCCTTGCCCGTGCAGGTCTACAGCTGGACCACGCGCGGCGATCCGGGCTTTGTTGAACGCGCCTCCGGGGCGATCATCGTGCTGCTGATTTTTCTGGTCGTGATGAACGGTGCCGCGATCTATCTGCGCCGCAAATTTGAACGCCGCTGGTAGGTGATGAAATGAAAGATATGAACATGGAGTCCCGGGTCTTGATCCAGTCCAACAAAATCGAAGCCCGCAAGGTGCAGGTCTATTACGGCACGAACCACGCGATCAAGGATGTCGATGTCGATATTCTGGACAAGACGGTGACGGCCTTTATCGGCCCGTCGGGCTGCGGAAAGTCGACCTTTCTGCGCTGTCTGAACCGGATGAATGACACGATCGCCACCTGCCGGGTCGAGGGTCTGATCACCATCGAGGGCGAGGATATCAACGATCCGCGCGTCGATCCGGTGCAGTTGCG
>JANNBI010000440.1:0-4074 GCA_031385345.1 Paracoccaceae bacterium
TGCAGCGCCATCTGGAAAGCACGGATTATCTGGTCGGCGGACGGTTTACCGCCGCTGATATCAACACCGCGGAATGCGTAAGATACATGCAAGGCCACCCAACCCTGTTGGCCGAATTTCCGGCGGTCAAGGCATGGTTGGAACGCTGCCAGTCCCGTCCCAGCTTTCAGGCGATGTGGGCGGCGCGGCTGGCCGAACCCGCCTGACCGGCACATGATGTAAAAGATATTTGACATGGTGTCTGATTTTTCATACCTAAAGTCGTGCAAACCAGACACGATTCGAAGGATGCCCCATGTCTTTTGGCGAACGCGATGCCTTCACCAGCCTTTTGACCACGTTGATCGCCGCGATGCTGTTTTACAGCATCATCACCGGGCATTACGCCGACGGCACCTTTGATGGTCCTGACGGACTGAAAGCTTGGGCGCGCGCTGTCCTGTGGCTGATCGCCTATAGTATCGGCATCGCCATCGCGGTCACGATCGGGTTCACCATCCTTTACGTGATGCTGACCGGCGAGAAGGAACCCTCGGACCTGCGGGACGAGCGGGACCGGTTGATCGAACACCGCGGCATGCGCATCGGTTCGGCCTTGACGGCTGCGGGTTTGGTTCTGGCGATTGTGGATCTGGCCTGGGGCAACTCTGCCCTGCACGCTTTCAATCTGATGCTGATCGGCTGTTCAGTGTCGGAAATCGTCAAGGATATCTTCAAGATCATCTGCTACCGGCGCGGATTTTAATGGCTAAGCATCAGATCTCTAATCATATTCGCCGGCTAAGGTTCGAAGCCGGAGAGATGACGCAAAAGGATCTATCCGAAAAAGTCGGTGTGACACGACAGACCATCGTAGCGATTGAAGCGGCGAAATACTCGCCAACCCTGGAACTGGCCTTTCAGATCGCCCGGGTTTTCGGGCGGCCCTTGGAAGAAGTGTTTTTCTACGGCGAGGGTTAAGGCCCTTACAGGAGCAGAAATGAAAGTCGCAAAAGTCACCGCTTATGGCGGCCCCGAAGGGATTGTCTTTGCCGAAATGCCCGAACCAACCGCCAAACCGGGCGAAGTGCTGGTTCGTGTCAAAACGTCCCCGGTGACGGCGGGGGATGTGCGGATACGGTCTGGCAAGGTGCCGCGCGGCTTTGGCACGATCCTGCGGCTGGTGTTCGGTTGGAAAGCCCCGCGAAATCCGGTGCAAGGGTGGAGTTTTGCTGGTCTGGTCATCGGCGGTGATGGTTTTGCCCCCGGCGCGCGGGTTTTCGGGATCACCGGCATCCGGGGCGGCGCGCATGGCGAAGTGGTGTCGGTGCCGATGATCCAAGTCATGGCTATGCCCGACCTTATGAGTTTTGACGAAGCCGCAGCCTTCTGGTTTGGCGGGCTGACGGCGGCGGAATTCTTGATCGACAAGGCGCAGGTCATGTCGGGCGAACGGGTGTTGGTCAATGGCGCCACGGGGGCGGTCGGGTCAGCCGCCGTGCAGATCGCGGCATCCTTGGGGGCGGTGGTGACGGCGGTCTGTTCGGCGGGCAACGCGGATCTGGCGCTGCGTTTGGGGGCTGTGGCCGTGGTCGACTACCGCAAGGCCGCACCTTCGGGCGTTTTTGACGTGATCCTTGATGTGATCGGCACCTTGCCGTGGCCGGCCGCCCAACCCCTGATGGCCCCCGGCACCCGGTTGTGCCTGATCACCGCGGAACTGGCGCAAATTCTGGGGGCGGCCCTGCGGCCCAAACGGAACGGACGCCGAGTGATCGCAGGCACCAGCGGCGAGGGCCGCGCCAAGATGGAGCGGCTGTTGGCCCTGTACGAAAGTGGCATCTACCGACCTTTGGTGGGCCAGATATATCCCTTTGCCGAAATTCGGGCGGCGCACAGCCGTGCAGAAACATTTTCAAAACCGGGCACAATTGTGCTGCGGATCACCGACTAATCGCCGTCAACCACAGGAGCCAATGCCATGACCCGCATATTTCTGCGACCGTTCCCGCTTGCCTTTTTGCTGCTGTTCCTGTCCGCCATTCCCATCGGCGCGGCACTGCTGCGCATGGTGCAGATCCCCACCGGCACCCTGCCGCAGGATGCGATCAAGTTCGTGGTGGTGCCGGTGGTGCTGTTCGGCCATGCGCTTGCCGGGGCGCTGTTCGGGGTGCTGGGACCAATCCAATTCGCCGGGGTTCTGAAGCGGGGGTTCGGTCGCATCCACCGGATCACCGGCCGGGTTTTTGTGGCGGCGGGGGTGCTTCTGGCGCTGTCGTCGCTGCGGCTGTTGTGGCAGTTCCCCGATGCCTCGACCTTTGTGCTTGTCGCGGCGCGTCTGGTCGCCGGGTTTGGTCTGGCGGGGGCGCTGGTGATTGCTCTTGTCGCGATCCGGCAGCATCAGGTTGCCCGACACAAGGCCTGGATGATCCGCGCCTATGCCATCGGGATGGGGTCGGCCACGGTGTCGTTCCTGATGTTGCCAATCTTCATAATCAGCGGAGAGCCGGTCGAGGGGTACGCCGCCGATCTGGTGTTCGTCGCATCCTGGGCCATCAACATCGGCATCGCAGAATGGGTGATCCGCCGCCCCTTGGCACGGGCCAGGGCGGCGGTTGCGGCCTAGAACCGGGCGGGGGCGGCGGGTTTGTTGCCCATCACGCCCTCAATCGCGGCCAGAACCTCAGGCGTCAGTTTCGCCTTTGATTCCAGCGCCTTCAGGTTGTCCTGCAACTGTGACAGCCGCGAGGCGCCAAGGATGACGGTCGACACGCGCGGGTTCGAAAGGCACCACAACAGCGCCATATGATGCAACGGCAGACCAGCCTGATCCGCCACTGAGGCCAGCGCCTTGACCTGTTCAATGCGCGCGCGGCCCTGCTCTCCGGTGATGATATCGCGCAACCATTCATAGCCGGGCAGGTTGGCGCGGGCATCATTGGGCAGGCCGTTGTTGTATTTGCCAGTCAACAGACCCGAGGCCAGCGGCGACCAGATCGTCGTGCCAAGACCAAAGGTGTCATAGACCGGCAAATAGTCGGCCTCGACCTTGTGGCGTTCAAACAGGTTATACTGCGGCTGTTCCATCGTAGGCGGGGTCAGACCGGCGGCACGCGCCACCGAATGCGCCTCGGTGATCTGCTGTCCGGACCATTCAGAGGTGCCCCAGTACAGGATTTTGCCTTGCAGAACAAGATTATGCATGGCGCGAACGGTTTCTTCAACCGGCGTGTCGATGTCGGGGCGGTGGCAGAAATACAGGTCCAGATAATCCACCCGCAGCCGTTTCAGCGCGGCATGGGCGGCGTCGGTGACATGTTTGGCCGAAAGACCGCGCTGTGTTGGTTTGGACCCGCCCCAGAATACCTTGGACGACACGATATAGCTGTCACGCGACCATCCCAATTCTTCGATCGCCTGACCCATGACCAGTTCAGACCGGCCCTGTTCGTAACCTTCGGCATTGTCGAAAAAGTTGATGCCGGCGTCATAGGCGGCGGCCATGATTTCCTTGGCCGGGGAGACATCGACCTGTTTGGCGAAGGTCACCCAGGATCCGAACGAAAATTCAGACACTTGAAGGCCGGATTTGCCGAGGCGGCGGTACTGCATGGCGTTACTCCTGATGGAAGGTTGAAGCGGAAGCTAGGGCTGTGCGAACGGAAGGACAATGCGAAACCCCGCATCTTTGACCGTTGCTTCGGGATAGGGCCGTGACAGCCGGGCAGTTTTTGGGCCCAAGCAAGGCAACCTGCGCAGGGGTTTGTTCCGAAAGACTGACGTTGCAGTTCTTTTTGGTCACCTTGGTCTTTAAAGGTTTGGTCGCAGCAGAAGCGCAATTTAATGCCTATTCTTGGGCAACCCACGATCCAACCCTGACGACGACTGGCCCGCCTTGGGGCAGTATGACCTCTCTTGGAGCTGTCATTTATCGTTGCTTTTCTGAAGGACCGTCAAAGGCCCCAGCGGTCAGGGGCCTTTGATGTCCTGCGTGGTAGGATTCAAACGCCCGCGTAAATCTGCGCAATCCGTTCGACCGCAGCCTCTGCCGTCATTTCCTCGGACTGGCCAGTGCGACGAGAGGTCACTTCGACC